>CALLME010000118.1 GCA_938007945.1 uncultured Caulobacterales bacterium | reverse complement strand
AGATTGCAAAACTCCATCCATAAATCTGGATAAAGCGGCAATTGTGCCAATTCAGAACATAAAGGATAGAGACATGCGGATTGTTCTCCTCAGCACAGCGGCTATCGCCCTTTCAGGTTGTTCTTGGCTTGGCATGGGTGGCCACCACGGAAATACTTACGGTCATCACAATGCAGGCTATGGTCATTACAAAGCCAAGCCAATGAAGAAATCTTGCACAAATTGCAACACACTTTCACGTTGGAACATTGAAGGCGGTTACGGACAAGAGTATATCACGGGCGGCAACGTCATTCAGACAGCGCCAAACGGCCTTAATCTCACAACGCCAACTAAAACGACGATGAAAAGTGGGTATGAAGTTGGTGAGCGTTTTGACCTCGGCGTTTCATATGCGCTAAATCCTAACCGCAAAGTTATTTTGAACGGTTACCAAAGTAAGTTCGACGGCGAGCGTCAGATTATTGGGACGCAAAGCGCCTCGACTTTGTCTGGTCAAATTTCTGATTACGAAGCGCTCGGTATTGAAGCGGGTATCCGCCAATATGCCTTGCCAGTGCGTGCGCCCATCGTAAAGTCTATTCGCCCTTATCTAGAGGCCCGTGCAGGTGTAGCTAAAGTTGATGATATCAATATCTCTCGCGTGACACGGACGTCACCAGGCGGTGTTGTCACAACGCGCGCAGGTTACGGCCTTTATGACGGCGGTTGGGTGCCAACAGCGGCAGGTCTTGTCGGTGTCGAAACACCGCTCTTTAACCGTATGACGATTGGCCTTGAATCAGGTCTACGTTATAGCGGTAAGCTTGATGCTGTTGACGGCGGATTTGCGGGTGATGACGGCGCGTCTAAGTGGTCCGTTCCTGTCAGCCTTCGCGGTCGTTACCGCTTCTAATTTGCTTTATAACAGATCTCTGTCGTTGCCCATCTTTTGGGGCGGGTCAGCGAGAGACGTCTGAAGGGCACCCCCGTCTTGGTCATGCAAGGCGGGGGCTTTTTGTGTGAGAGAAGCTCTATCGCCTTACGGCGCAGCGTCATCCGTCGGCAGGGGTTGCGCGAGTTGCTCCGCAATCCAGCGGTCAATTTTGGATTCCAGAATACCAAGCGGCACACCCCCGTCGAGCAAGACCGCATCGTGGAACTCACGAATAGAAAAGCGATCTCCTAAGGCCGTTTCCGCACGTTTACGAAGCTCAACAATTTTAAGCTCGCCCATTTTATAAGCGAGTGCCTGCCCAGGCCAGCTAATGTAACGCTCAACCTCGGTCTTGATATTATGCGCGGCAAGGGCAGAGTTTTCAAAAAAGCACGCCTCAGCTTGTTCGCGCGTCCACCCTTTATAGTGCATGCCCGTATCTACAACGAGGCGGCAGGCGCGCCACATCTCATATGTTAGACGTCCAAACTTTTCATATGGCGTTGTATAAATTCCCATCTCTTCGCCGAGTTTTTCAGCGTATAAACCCCAACCTTCACCAAAGGCATTGGGATAAAGGTTTTGGCGAAACTTCGGGACGTCTTCAAGCTCTTGACCAAGACTAATTTGGTGGTGGTGCCCTGGCACACCTTCATGCAAAGTAAGTGCGGGGAGATTATAAAGCGGGCGCATGGGCAAATTAAAAGTATTCACTACATAATTGCCAGCGCGGCCCTGTTTTGGGTTGCCGCCCCAATAACGCCCTGTTGTGTAATTGGCAGCAATCTCGTCAGGCACTTTAATCACGCCATAGGACAGACGCGGCAGTGTTTTGAAAAACTGCGGCATTTGCCCATCTACCTTTTTAGCAATATAGGCCGCTTCTTTCAGAAGCTGCTCTGGATCGTCTGTGTAAAATTGTGGGTCCGTTCTGAGGAAATCAAGGAACTCGGCGAATGTGCCTTTAAACTCGGTCTCCTGGATAATCATATCCATCTCGCCGCGAATACGCGCAACTTCATTAAGCCCAATTTGGTGCACTTCGTCAGGTGTAATATCGAGCGTGGTGAAATATTTCGTCAGCGCTTCGTAATATTCGCGGCCTTCTGGCGTTGTGCCAATGCCGACACTCGCGCGGGCTTTACGCATATATGTCCGCTTGAGATATTTGCTGAGGTCGCGATAGGCTGGAAAGACCGCCATTTTCATCGCGGCCTCGCCGAGGTCTTTTAGACGTTTTTGCTCCGCCTTAGATATCGTATCGGGATAAACGGTAAAAGGCTTGTAGAATGGATGCTCATCAAGCGGGCCTTTACCGAGCGTCTCAACCATTTCCAAGATGCCGGGCATGATCTCGGCTGATGCTGTCAGACCCGTCTTGATGCCGCGGTCCATATTGGCGCGGTGCTGCCGGAAATAGCGCGGTAGTTCTGTCAGCCGCGCAGCATAGGCTTCATAATCGTCCACGCTCTCAAAATTGGTTTGGCGCGAGATATAAGCAAGCTCATTAAAAAATCCGCTATCATTCGTGAACGGTATACGCGCTTCATCATAATCTGCGAGCAGCAAGCGTTGATCGAGCACAAAGCCGAGTAAGTCATAATTCATTTGCGCCTTCGGGCTACGCGGCAGTGTCGCGAGCGCGGTATGACGGGCTTTAAATGTGCGTAGCTTCGCTGTGCCTTTGTCGTAATTTTCAACGCTGACATCAGGTAGCTTGCGAAGCGCGGCGCGGTCGCCTTCATTTCCCGCCGAAATAGGATTGCCAAACGTCTCAAGCTGCTCAAAATCAGCAATCAACTTCTCAAGCGTATCTGCAATGCGGCACTCACGCATGCCGTCGACGATAATCACAGACCCTTCAGGGCAAAACGGCATGGGGGCAGGTTCGGCAGGCGTTTGTGCGAACGCCGTAGTTGGTATCGTCACCATCATAGCCGTAACGAGCAGGCGAGTTGTAAAAGTTGTCATTAAGTCATCCACTTATGTGAACTCACGTCTCGGGAGCGAGTCTCTTGTTATTCCCCGTTTAGGCGTAATTTATCTAAGCGGCAAGGGGGCGGCAAGGGGGCGACAAGGGGGCAGCAAAGGGGGGCGGTGAGGCGCGGTCATAAGTCCGCGACTATTGCGACCTACATCTTAAAACTCCGAGCAAGAATAGCTAATAACGCATTGACTCGGCAACGCGCCCCGCTAGTTTGCGGCCACATTACGAAATTCATGCGTTTGAGGACTTTTTATGGCTGGACAGTGGAATGATAAGCGGCCGATGTCGCCGCATTTGCAAATCTGGCGCTGGCATCCTGCTATGCTCAGCTCAATTATGCACCGCGCGACCTCGATAATTTCTTATGCGGGCCTCATCAAAGTTGCGATTGCCCTGTTTATTCTAGCGCTCACGGGCAAACTTCCACTTGAGTCGATTATTTTTAGTCCACTCGGCGCGATTGGCCTGTTTATCTTTGTCTTCTCATTTATCTTCATGGCGCTCGCGCAATTGCGTCACGCGATATGGGATAAGGGCGCAATGCTAAATCCAGAGCTCAACAATAAGCTCACTTACGGAATGATTGCGCTCGCCTTATTGCTCGCCATTTTCTCAACTCTAGCCGCGATAGGATCAGTCTAATGGCGCATGGTAAGGGTACAGCCCATCACAAATTACACGGCTATGTCGGCTGGGGCCTTGTGCTCGGTCTGCCATTTGCGATTGTCAGCGCAGTCAATGCGGTTTCTGAGCAAGCTGTTGGTTTTGAGACTTGGCTGTCTTCAAGCTTAGGTGGCCTTGGCTTTCTTGCCTTCTTCACGGCGGCGATTTGGTATTGCAAGCTCGAAATGGATGAAGTCATTATGGATTATTTCGGCGGCGGGGCGCGCGCATTTGGCTTATTGGCGAACCGTCTGGTCGCGCTTATCGTATGGGCTATGATGGCTTATGTCGTCGCTAAATTTGCATTCTTAGGATAGTGACATGACCAAATGGATTGATCATACATATGATGTTGTCGTTGTCGGCGCTGGCGGCTCGGGCCTTCGCGCGACACTCGGCGCGGCGCAAGCAGGCTTGAAAACGGCCTGCGTCACCAAAGTCTTCCCCACGCGTTCTCACACAGTCGCGGCCCAAGGCGGTATCGCAGCCTCGCTCGGCAATATGGGTGATGATGATTGGCGCTGGCATATGTATGACACGGTCAAAGGCTCTGACTGGCTTGGCGATCAAGACAGCATTGAATATCTCTGCCGTCACGCCCCTGACGCTGTTTATGAACTAGAGCATTGGGGTATGCCGTTCTCTCGTACCGACGAAGGCAAGATTTATCAGCGGCCTTTTGGGGGCATGATGCAAAATATGGGCGCTGGCCCTGAAGCGCAGCGCACATGTGCAGCGGCTGACCGTACAGGTCACGCCATGCTGCATACGCTTTACGGCCAGTCTTTGCGTCGCGATGCGGAGTTTTTTATCGAGTATTTCGCGCTTGACCTCATCATGGAAGACGGCGTCTGCCGCGGTATCACCGCTTGGAAACTGGATGACGGTACGCTGCACCGCTTTATGGCGCAGACGGTTATCCTTGCCACTGGTGGTTATGGTCGTGTGTTTTTTAGCGCGACCTCTGCGCATACTTGCACGGGTGATGGTAATGCGATGGTACTTCGCGCAGGGCTTCCAGTCCAAGACATGGAGTTTATTCAGTTCCATCCGACTGGTATTTACGGCGCGGGCTGCCTCATTACAGAAGGCTCGCGTGGTGAGGGGGGCTATCTTACCAATTCTGAGGGTGAGCGGTTCATGGAGCGCTACGCCCCATCTGCCAAAGACCTCGCTTCGCGCGATGTTGTCTCGCGCGCGATGACAATCGAAATTCGCGAAGGGCGCGGTGTTGGGCCAGAGAAAGATCATATCTTCCTACATCTTGACCACCTTGACCCCGCTGTGCTTGCAGAACGCCTTCCAGGTATCTCCGAAACCGCCCGCATTTTCGCAGGCGTTGACGTGACCAAAGAGCCTATCCCTGTGCTGCCGACCTGCCACTATAATATGGGCGGTATTCAGACCAATTATCACGGTGAAGTCGTGACGCTGAAAGACAGCGAACCAGATAGTGTCGTACCAGGCCTGATGGCGGTCGGTGAAGCGGCCTGTGTGTCCGTGCACGGCGCGAACCGTCTCGGCTCTAACAGTTTGATTGACCTCGTGGTGTTTGGCCGTGCAGCAGGTTTGCGCGTGGCGGAAAAGCTAACGCCTAATGCGCCGCAAAAGCCACTGGCGGCAAATGCAGGTGAAGCCTCCATTGAGCGTCTTGAGAAGTTCCGTAACGCTAAAGGCGGCACGAAAACGTCCGAAATTCGCCTCAAGTTACAGCGCGCGATGCAAGAGCACTGCGCCGTCTTCCGCACGGAAGAGAGCCTTAATGAAGGTGTGGCGAAAGTGTCCGCTATCGCCGAAAGCATCAAAGACGTTTCTGTCTCTGATACGACGATGGTGTGGAACACAGACCTCATGGAAACGCTAGAGCTTGATAACCTCGTCGGCCAAGCAATGGTGACGATAAGTTCTGCCGCGAACCGTAAAGAATCGCGCGGCGCGCACGCGCATGAAGACTATCCAGACCGCCTTGATGCGGAATGGATGAAGCATACACTTGCGTGGTATGACGGGGAGACCAATAGCGTTAAAATCGACTACCGCCCCGTGCATGACTACACGATGTCAGACGGTATTGACTATATCGAGCCGAAAAAGCGGGTTTATTAGGCAAACCTATCAGCGACAATTCATCCATAGAAAAACCCCGCCACGAGAGCGAGGTTTTTTGTCGAACGCCACACAAAACGCTGCCCTTCACTGCGGCGTGTGCTTCGTTCAAAGCAGTTAGTAGTGACAGTTCACCCAAAAAAGGTTAACGTCGCAACAACTATAAACGCTTTAAACGACAGTCAGCGTGACGGCCATCACGAATTTCAGAAAATAATGTTTTTGTAATGTTGTTATTTTGCTTTGTTAAGTGACCAGTTATAATCAAATTTATCGATTTTTTTCGCACTATTTAAAGCAGCCTTTGTCTCGGCATCCGCATAAACATTAAGATGGTTTAGAATGCCGCTTTGATTGCCGCCAAAGTCTTCTTTATACCATTTATAAATCTCAGACACGACAAGACGATCTTTGCTATCACGACGAACACCGCGCGGGCTATTGACGTAATCACGTGCAGCCTGTGTCAAATCAGACTCAAGCGTATCAGCTTCCCACGCAGTTGTTTTAAGGTTCGGACAACCGATTGACGCACAGTTAAAGGCGTAATGCACACGCGGCTCATCATATTTTACGCGCACAGTACCGTGTTCAATATCATCCAAGCTCATTGATTTGCCTGCAACAGTCAAATTCTTGTCTTTCCAAGGCCCACTCGCAAATAGGCCGCCACCAATATCTCGGATGGATTTAACAGGGTAATTATCGAGAATTACACTGATTGTTTTAGCGTTATAGAGATTGAACCAATAGGCCATAATGGCCTCATCAGACCCGCTGGGGGGACCTGATTTGGAAAGTGTTTCAATATAGCCATCTAAGCTGGCTTTATCAGCGTCCGTCACGTCCCCGTAAGCCACGACGGTAAGGTCGCCCTTCTGGGTAACGTATTTTGTAAGAAAAGCATTAAATGCTGCGTTCTCTGTCATTTTCTCAGTTTTCATTTGCATAGCGTCCGTTGAGGGCGCTTCTTGCGCTGCGGCAACACTCGCGCCTCCCATGCAGAGCATGGCCGCTGCTGATGCTGTCATTGTAAGTTTTAAAATGTGTTTCATAATATAATCCTTTGAAACCAAATGTCTCAAACCACAAACTGTTCCAATGTAAGCCCATTCGCAACACACGCTCACTCACGTTATTGGGAGGCGGCGCTAGAAAAATGTGAGGCGGCCTTTGTGGCTTGAACGGGTTTTCATTCCTCTCTATGAGGCGCTCGGAGAATACGAAAGACCTATAATGAACGTCGATCAATTTGATTTTGAGTTGCCAGATAGCGCGATTGCGCTACGGCCCGCGCGTCCACGCGACAGCGCAAAGCTCTTGCAGGTGCGCGGTGGTGAGCTCTCAAATCATATTGTGTGTGATTTGCCTGATTTGCTGCGGACGGGCGACGTGCTTGTTATTAACAACACAAAAGTTCTACCTGCCGCCCTGAGCGCCGTAAGACCTGCGCGCCCCCACGGCGGAGGAGGCGACGTCACGATTGGGATTAATCTGCATCAACGTCTGTCAGATACGCAATGGCGGGCCTTTGTGCGGCCTGCCAAACGGCTCAAAGACGGCGACATTATCCACCTTAGTGACCGCTTGTCAGCTGAGGTGTTTGATAAGCAAGACGGCGGAGATGTCGGGCTTAAGTTTTCGCGTGGGGGGGAGGCCTTAGACGTCGAAATAGAAGCGCTTGGGCATCCGCCACTACCGCCTTATATTGCGCGTCAACGCACGCCAGATGATAAAGATAAAGCCGATTATCAAACTGTTTATGCCAAAGATAAGGGCTCTGTTGCGGCCCCGACAGCTGGGCTTCATTTTACGCCAGACCTGCTTGCCGCTCTCCAGGATAGAGGTGTAGAACTTGTCTCGTTGACGTTACATGTGGGAGCAGGGACTTTTCTCCCCGTAAAATCCGACAACACAGATGACCACATTATGCATTCTGAGTGGTTCACGATTTCGCAAGAGGCGGCAAATACAATCAACCTCGCCAAGGATGAAGGCCGCCGCATAATTGGTGTCGGCACCACGGCGCTGCGCGCACTGGAGAGCTCTGCTGTGGGGTGCAGGGTCAAAGCGCAATCCCGTGATACCGACATATTTATTACGCCTGGATATGAATTTCGGATTATCGACGGATTGATGACAAATTTTCACTTACCGCGCAGCACACTTTTTATGCTCGTCAGCGCGCTGGCGGGCACAGACACAATGCAAGCGGCCTATGCTCATGCGCTTGCGAGCGGCTACCGCTTTTACAGCTATGGTGATAGTAGCCTACTTTGGAAGCCAGATGTGTAAATCCACCAAAGACCTTAACATTGATAACTCTGTTCAATGGTCGCGGCTAGCCTTGACGTCTCAAGAATTGAGTGCCTTACGATTAGTTTTTAAGGCAGACGCGCGGAGTGCGCGAAATCCGCCAAATAATGATTTGCGCCACTTGATCGAGAAAATGGATTTTTTTGAAATTTTGAAAGCTGTGAGGCCACGAGTAAGAATTGTGAGGATAGTGTTATTTAATAAGAATCTTGCCCATAACTGGGCTTTGCCGTGGCATCAAGATCGAGTGATACATGTAAAAAACAGGCAAAAAATGGCTGGCTTTACGAATTGGACCAAGAAGTCGGAGCA
The DNA here is from genome assembly GCA_938007945.1 of uncultured Caulobacterales bacterium. Classification (GTDB taxonomy): domain Bacteria; phylum Pseudomonadota; class Alphaproteobacteria; order Caulobacterales; family Maricaulaceae; genus Fretibacter. The sequence goes on along the minus strand of CALLME010000118.1, from coordinate 7,140 downwards.
ATGGCATTGCGAAGCTCCCGAACAAATATTGCATAAAATGTCATTTATGCAGATTTATCTTGATGATGTGAAGGTTGATGAGGGGCCAATGGAGATTGCTTTAGGCAGTCATAAACACGGGGCCGTTAGAGAGACCAAAATTGCAGCCATTGTAACCCGTCATAAGCACGATCTGTGTTGTGCCGAAGCGGGAGATATTTTACGGGTGCCAATGCTTACAATACACCGTTCACATGCTGCGCAAAAACTATCCAAGCGGCGACTTATCAGACTTGATTTGGCAGAGGATAATTTACCGCAACCTCTAATGTGGGGTCTGTAATGTCGAAGTTCCCATTTGAAATTGCCGCCTCTGACGGTCAAGCCCGCACGGGCAAGCTGAAAACGCCGCGCGGGGATATTCGTACGCCTGCCTTTATGCCTGTCGGGACAGCGGGCACGGTGAAAGGCGTTTACATGGACCAAGTCCGCGCGGCGGGCGCAGACATTATCCTTGGCAACACTTATCACCTTATGCTGCGACCGGGGGCTGAGCGGGTAAAACGGCTCGGAGGCTTACACAAATTCGGGGGCTGGAACGGCCCGATTTTGACGGATTCTGGTGGGTTTCAAGTCTGGTCGCTGTCAAAACTCCGCAAAATGAGCGAGCAAGGGGTAGAGTTTCAATCTCATCACGACGGCAGCAAACATATGCTGAGCCCTGAACGCAGTATCGAAATTCAAGCCGACCTTCTTGGTGCAGACATTTCCATGCAGCTCGATGAATGTACAGAATTTCCTAGCCCTTATGAGGCGGCGGCGAAGTCTATGGAGTTGTCATTGCGGTGGGGCCAACGCAGTCTTGCGGCATTTGGAGAGCGCGAGAGCCAAACCTTATTCGCGATTGTGCAAGGCTCAACATTCCCAGAGCTGCGCAAAATGAGCGCGCAAGCTAGCGTGGCAGAGGCGACAGCAGGCGGCTACGGTGGCTTTGCGATTGGTGGGCTGGCCGTTGGCGAGGGGCATGACGCGATGTGCGAAACGCTGGACGTAACTGTGCCGCATCTGCCAAGCGATCGTCCGCGTTACTTAATGGGCGTTGGTAAGCCTGTGGATTTGGTAGAAGCGGTGGCGCGCGGGGTCGATATGTTTGATTGCGTTATCCCCACGCGCAGCGGGCGTCACGGCCAAGTGTGGACTGATGCAGGGCCGTATAATATTAAACGCGCCGAATTTGCCGAAGATGAAAGCCCACTTGATCCGTCAATAAATTGCGTCGCGTCAAATGATTATTCCAAAGCTTATGTTCACCACCTTATTCGCAGCGGAGAGCTCTTGGGGGCTATGTTGCTAAGTTGGCACAATATCGCTTATTTCGAGGACTTGATGGCGCGTTTACGTGCCGCCATTGCCGCGGGTGAATTTGCCGCCTTTCGCAAGACATTTCATGCGGGGCTGAAAACTAGAAATTAGCGCAGATTAGGCACGTCAATCGTAAAGCTAGGACAACGGCGCGCGCTGCCCACGCCGACTAAGAAGCCAATGCGTTCTCGGCCTAATTGATCAGCACGGCGTTTGCGCTTGGCTTTATAAGTTGCACCCGAAGCAAGACGTACCACCCCGCGAAACGGAATCAGCGAACTTGCAATGGCTTTAGTTGTGACATCAGCCGCATTGCCCAGATTGCCCGCTCGTGTTTCGTCTTCATGCAGGCTCCCAACTGTGCCAGTTGCATTCTCTGCGATTGACGCTTCAAGCGCGTATACTTCGTCAAGCAAGCTCGCGCAGTTTAGACCCGTTGGTAAATCATAGGGATTTGTCACTGCGGCAAGCTCTTCTGGAACATCTGGGTTTTTTATATTTAAATCTCGCATCGGTGTTGCAGCAGCATAGGGCACATTTTTGACTGATTGCCTATATTTACCATTAGGCATTTTGCGGACATCTGGCACTGTCTTACAGGCAGAAAGCGTGGAGAAAATACCCACACAGATAAGGGCGAAAATTGGCTGAAATTTGCTAAAATTTGGCCGATAGGTCTGATTTATCTGGTTCACTTTATATTCTTCTCACTTTGGGTGCATATTTACGCTTGACCTCATAGGGGTGCCCGACTAGTTAGCGCCCTGAAATGGGAGCCTGTAGCTCAGCTGGTAGAGCAACTGACTTTTAATCAGTAGGTCCAGGGTTCGAATCCCTGCGGGCTCACCATTTTCCTCCCTCAGCCAAATTTCTCGGTTTTTTCAGCGCGACAGTCGTTATGTTGCGCATGCGTAGGTTTTTGCTCGCGAGTAAGGCGAAGACAGGGGCAAAACACGGCAAGATTACGGCGCTGCTCCCGCAATTTTAATGCGTTAACCATAAACTGGTGCAAATTAGTCACTTAATGAAAAAAAATCTTATTTTTGTACGCTTTACAGGCGAATTTTTCTTTTTTTAAGGAACGCCCCTTTATAAGACACGTTGTTGCACCATCATACTATAAGTATGCGAAAAATTTTTCGGAGGAATTCTTATGAAGCATTTGCTTCTTTCAACGGCGGGCGCTGTAATTGCCCTATCACTTCCTGCTCTAGCACATGCCGATGAGCCAGGCTGGTATCTTCGCGGTAATCTTGGTTACGGAACACATACTGACATCGATATTGTTGGCGATGTCATGGGTGATGTCGAATCAGAAGGCAATGCGACAGGCTCTGTTGGTGTCGGCTATGATTTTGGTGATAATTGGCGTCTTGAACTAGATGCGGCGCAGCTTTTTACAAATCTTGGCGCTGTGTCACAGTTCCCAAACAGCTCAGCAAAGCTCGAAACGAAAACAGGCTTTTTGAACGCGATTTATGATTTCAGCGGCTTTGGTAGCTGGGAACCATATGTTGGCGCGGGTGTGGGTATCGTTCGCGGCAATGCAACAGTTACAGCTCACGACTTCCCAAGCGGATCTCTGGGTCAGGCTGGCGTTGTGAACGTGTCTACACCTGTTTGTTCAGGCGTGGCCTGTTCGTTCAAAGATGGTGACACAGGTCTTGGGTGGCAGCTCCTTGCAGGTCTTGGCTATGCAATCTCTGACAACCTGACATGGGATACGCATTACCGTTACCTCAATTCAAACAATCTTGACTTTGACGGTTCAGTCGCTGCGTCACTTGGTGCGGTCTCTGCGGGTGCGATGTCATATGAGGATGTGGGTGCGCACTCTGTTATGACGGGTTTCCGTTATAAATTTGGTGCAAAGGCCAAGCCTGTAATGGCTGCTCCTGTGGTGGAGGCGGCACCGTCATTCTACACATGTTGGAATGGCGACCAAGTTATGAATGCATCTGAATGTCCGCCGCAAGTGGCGCCAGAACCTGTGCGTACAGTGCAGTGTTGGGATGGATCTATCGTAACAGATGCAGCGCAGTGTCCAGTTCAGCCGACATATACATGTCCAGACGGAACACTCGTATTTGATCAGAACCAGTGTATTGCGACACGTTCGTCTGTTACTATTGGCGAGCTTTGTGGTCAGGAATACCGTTCTGAAACGATTTACTATGAGTTTAACAAGGCGCGTTCTGCTGAAACCCAAGCGAAAATCGATCGTATCCTTGATATCGGCCAATTCTGTAACGTCGACAGCATTTCTGTCGTTGGTCACACGGATACGGTTGGCTCTGCGGCTTATAACCAACGCTTGTCAGAGCGTCGCGCTCAGGATGCGCGTGACGAACTCGTGCGTGACGGCGTTGATGCGGCAAAAATTTCCTCATCAGGCGCAGGCGAAACGCAATTGTTCGTTCAGACGGCTGATGGCGTGAAAGAAGACCTGAATCGTCGCACAGAAGTGCTTATTCGTCTGTCTTCTACAGGTGGTTCGTTCATTCCGAGCAACTAATACGGGTTTATTTACTAAGAATCTGCTCCGCTTGTTAACGCAAGCGGAGTTTTTTGCAGTTAAAACATTAACTTCTTTTTAATTTCACTTGATATGCAACCTGCTATCGTTGTAATGAACGATTGAATTTTTCGACTCTAATCGGAGTCGCCTTTATCTTGGGGAGATTACCATGCAAAAATTCCTTTTGTCAGCTGTAGCCGCAGGCGCGCTGATGGCCGTACCATCACTCGCATCGGCACAAGACGATGCAGGTTGGTATCTTCGCGGTAACCTCGGTTACGGAACACACACTGATATCGATATCGTTGGTGATATTGTTGGTGATGTTGAATCAGAAGGCAATCTGGCAGGATCTGCCGGTGTTGGTTATGATTTCGGCAATAATTGGCGTCTTGAACTAGATGCGGCGCAGCTTTTTACAAATCTTGGCGCTGTTTCACAGTTCCCAAACAGCTCAGCAAAGCTCGAAACTAAAACAGGTTTCATTAATGCGCTTTATGATTTCAGCGGTTTTAACCGTTGGGAACCATATGTCGGTGCGGGTGTGGGTATTGTCCGCGGTGAAGCAACAGTTACAGCTCACGACTTCCCAAGCGGACCTCTGGGCCAGGCTGGCGTTGTGAACGTGTCTACACCTGTTTGTTCAGGCGTGGCCTGTTCGTTCAAAGACGGTGACACAGGTCTCGGGTGGCAGCTCCTTGCAGGCCTTGGCTATGCTATCTCTGACAACCTGACATGGGATACGCATTACCGTTACCTCAATTCAAACAATCTTGACTTTGACGGTTCAGTCGCTGCGTCACTTGGTGCGGTCTCTGGGGGCGCGATGTCATTTGAGGATGTGGGTGCGCACTCTGTTATGACGGGTTTCCGTTATAAATTTGGTGGCGCAAAGAAAGCTATGGCAGCGGCAGCGCCAATGGTTGCACCCGCGAGCCTTCCATCAGCACCAACAGGATATCGTTGTTGGGATGGATGTATGGCCCTCAGCGCAGCTGATTGTGCTCCACAGCCTGAACCAGTCCGCACAGTACAGTGTTGGGACGGGTCTATTGTTGAAGACGCAGCTCAGTGTCCTGCGCAACCTGCACCCGCTGAGACATTCTCATGCTGGGATGGTTCACTTGTTTATGATCGTGCGCAATGTCCAGCTGTTCCACAGCAGACAGTCATGGCGCCAACATATAACGTCTGTGGCCCATCAAATATCGCTATCTTTAACGTAGAAGGCACACCTAAGTCACTTACACGTCTCGGCACTATGCCAGAGTTTGGTGACTCGCACGGCCTCACACCGTCACAGTTCTACGCGAAACTACAGCAGCGTTATACGTCAAACCCATCTGATCGCGCTTATTTGAACTATCTGTTCAAGTCTATGGGCTATTCAGGCGGCTTCCGTGACGCTAACGAGTTTATGTTCTCAGAAGAAACTCTTCCGGTTGGCACAAGTGGTATCCTAGGTATGGGCGAGCAGCACCATTACGGTTACTATGTGCTCAACACATCTGAGCGTGACCGCGAAGCGTTCCGCGTCCAGAGTGCAAACGGCTCAGTTGTTCACTTCATGAAAACATGCGGTAACTACATGTATGCTTGCCAATAGGCATACATAAATAGATTTAGAGACGGGGTCCTACGGGGCCCCGTTTTTTTATGAAAAACAGACATGTCCTTGGGTGTATTTGATATATTTCGCGAAGTGATAAGACCGTGTGAAGGGCAAATATTGCGTGAAATTCGGTAAATTTGGCATGTTCAATACGGCTTTAGCGCGATAGCTTAAGTCAGCTTCCAATCGACTTGCTGTGAGGGCAGGGTCTTGGTGGTGAACGCTCTGGAGCGCTAGACTATGGTCGCTACACCTCTTGCAGAACTAAAGCTCAGCCTTGATGAGCAGAATATTATCAAGACGATCCCGCCGCAAAAGGCGGATTTAGTTGCGACGCTGCTTGACTGGTCTGCGCAAAATTCAGGGTCTCATAATTTAGATGGCCTGAGCGCTATGCGGGGCTTATTGCGCGATTATGCGACTAAACTCGACGCTGATGTGATGGATAAACACCTCTCTAAAGGGGAATACGTCACGCCTGCGGGCGAGGTTAAAACTGTTGACTATGCGCCTGCGCTTGAAATTTCTAAACGCCCAAACGCGCCTATCCAACTCGTGCTCACAGGGCATTATGACACGGTCTTTCCTAAAGACTTTCATTTTCAAACGCCGCGCTATCTTGATGATGAGACGGTTAACGGCCCCGGCACAGCAGATATGAAGGGCGGTATATTAGTTATGATGACCGCCTTGGCCGCGCTTGAGCAAAGCTCTCACGCCAGCAAAATCGGCTATAAAGTGCTGCTCTCTCCAGACGAGGAAATTGGCTCACCTGGATCCTCCAAACGCCTGATGGAACTTGGTCGCGGGGCGGATGTAGGGCTCACTTTTGAGCCATCTCTGCCTGATGGCTCGCTCGCAGGCGCGCGCAAAGGCAGCGGGAATTGGGCCCTTATCATCAATGGTCGCGCCGCCCATGCAGGGCGCGAGCACCATCTTGGCCGTAACGCCATAGCCGCCATGGCAGAATTTGTGGTGGCCCTAGACGCGCTCAATGGACAGCGCGAAGGCGTCACTTTTAATATTGCCAAAATTGATGGGGGCGGGGCGTCTAATATCGTGCCAGAGCTTGCCGTCGGACGCTTTAATGTGCGCGTCAAAGAAGATGGTGATGATGATTGGGTGCTGAAAAAACTTGAGGCTCTGACCGCAAAGATTGACGCGAAAGACGGCATAACGGCGAAGCTGACAGGTGGCTTCACGCGTCCGCCAAAACCCATGTCGCCCGCTAATGCTCAAGTCTTCGATTGGGTCAAACAGGCAGGCGCACTTCTTGGCCAAAAGATACAATGGGTGCCAAGTGGCGGCGTTTGTGAAGGTAATAACCTTTGGGCGGCGGGCTGCCCAAATGTCGATACGCTTGGCGTTATTGGCGGAGATATTCATTCTGACCGTGAATTTATCAAACTCGAGAGCCTCGTAACGCGCGCACAACTCACGACCGTCATATTGCTAAAACTCGCCTCAGGTGAGTTTGACGCCAAAGCCTGCAAAGCGCTTGCCGCAAAGGGAGCACGTTGATGTTAATCGCTCGTCCCGCCCGTAAAGATGACTTAGCCGATATATTACGACTTGCAAAACTTGCAGGACCAGGCTTTACCTCACTCGCTGTTGGGAAAGAGGCGCTGACAGAACGGCTCAAAAAATCCGTAAAAAGTTTCAACGGCCC
>CALLME010000117.1 GCA_938007945.1 uncultured Caulobacterales bacterium | reverse complement strand
GAACCACACATCGGATCGATAACGGCTTCTTGCCCGTCAAAGCCACAAGCATATAACGCGAGCGCTGCCATAGTTTCGCGCAAAGGCGCTTTGCCCATGGCTTGTTTATGGCCACGTTTATGCAAACCTTCGCCTGAGCTATCAACAGATAAGGTGAGATTGTTATCGTCATTTCGTACCTTAATGATGATGTCCGCATCTGTCACAGATGCCGCTATCGGCGCGCCTAATTCCTCCGCTATCGCGCGCTCTATACGTTCAACGGCGGCGCCAGCATGATAGATTTTGCTTTTGCGGTTCGTGACGACTTCTACTTTCACAGCGGCGTCTTTTGACAACAAATCTCCCCAAGGAAATTTACGCGCGCGTTTATCAAGTTGCGCCAGATGAAATGCACGAATGTCCCCAAAGCGGACAAGGACTTTAGACGCACCTCGTAAGGTGAGGTTAGCGCGCCAGACATCGCTCCAGTTCCCCATAAAGGTCACGCCGCCGCGCACAATGACAGGATTTGGAAACTTTAAGCGCTTGGCTTCCGAAAGCAAAAATGGCTCCAACCCTGGCGCTGTACCAAGAAAAATTTCAAATTTGGGTGGGGCGGACATGGTCAGGAGGCGTTCAACTCGCGATAAAGGGAGCGAAAAAAAAGCGCCACTCCCAAGGGAAGGGCGCTTTTGCTTGAATTTAAGAGCCGTTTAGGCTGACTTCTTTGCCGCTTTAAGTGGCGTAGGCGCCTGTGTTTTGCGTGAACATTTGCCGTCAAAGAACGCACCATTTGCGATGCTGAGGTCATCTTGTGTCAGATCGGCTTGAACATTTGCTGTTTCAGCCAGGTCAACAGACATAGCGTTGACTTTACCTTGGACTTTGCCGCGGATATGAACTTTGTCGGCCTTAATTGTACCATTGACCGCGCCGTTCTCGCCCACTGTGACGATAGCAGCCGAAACGTTGCCTTCAAGGCGACCATCAATCTGAATTTCGCCATCTGTCTTAATATCGCCCGTAATGACGATGTCACGGCCAAAAATCGAGGGGGCTGTGGAGACTGTACGAGGTGTCGTGCGTTTTGCCGTTGCTGCGTCCATAACTGCTGCTGCCTCAGCCTTGCCAGAATTACCATTGGTTTTTGGAGCGTTAGTCTTGCTGAACATATTTTCCGGCCTTTAAAAAGTTGTCAGGATCAAAATCTTGTCCCTGAAAGTAGATTTCATAGTGAAGATGTGTCGCTGTGCTGCGCCCTGTCGAGCCCATGCCACCAATCTTCTCACCCTTTTTAACACGTGCCCCGCGTTTTACATAGGTTTTTTCTAAGTGAGCATAACGCGTTACAAAACCGTGGCCATGATCAATCTCAACTGTACGGCCGTAACCCCCATTGCGACCCACAAATTTCACGACGCCATCAGCTGTCGAGACGATGGGGGCTAGGCGGTAGGCGCCAAAATCAATGCCAGCATGGAAGGCAGGGCGCTTGTTAAACGGGTCTTTGCGCATGCCGTAATGACTTGTGCGGTAAGTATCTGTGCCGACTGGTATACCAAAGGGAACAGAGTTTAGGGCATCGTCTAGCGCGGCGGCCTCTGCAACACGGGCCTTAATAGTTGTGACCCGAGGGGCAAATTCACCTTCCACCGACGGGAGATTGACGCCGTCCATCGGGACGAACACACCGCCTTCGCCAAATCCGCCGCTTTTAAGGATTGTATCAACGCCAATTGCTGTCGAGTTTAAAATGGCGCGACTGCGTTCAATACGATCAAGCGTTTCCATCTCGGCTTCTGCGAGGATGGCGTTTTGCGTCTCTTTAAGCTGACGCACGCTTGGATCGATATCGACATTGACATCTAGTGAAGCCTCTTTGCGAATGTCGACTCGTGGTTTGCGCGGAAGGGGGTCACGAGATGTAGGGGCCATTAAAACACGGCTAGAGGCGTATTTCGTCTCGTCTGCGGGCTGTGTTGCGCCGCGACCAGAGCCTTCGACAAATTGAGTGATTGTGCTTTGAGCTTCGGCAAATTCGCGTGTTTGTGACTCAAAAGCTTCGCGCTGCTGATTGATGATAAGTTGCGCGTTTTCATAACGGACGCGCGCATCTTCGAGTTGGCGCTCATAAAGCGCTGTCATGCGCTTGTTTTCTTTAACGGGAGGGCGGAGCGGATTGTTCACCCAAAACACGGAAACAATCGTTAGCAGACACCAAAGTGCGACCATAGCAAGGCCAGAAACGATGGCGACTTGCGTGCGAGTCTTAAGCACGAAGTAGTGCACCTCACCACCTGTACGATGATAAATTTGGCGTTCAGGAAAGTATTGAAGAATGCGCGTGCGACATTCATCAGTAATATCTCTAAGCATGATTCCCCAATCGATTCTCATTACAGGCTTAGTCTACGCCAAAACCTTAACAATTACCTTAAAGGTTTTACGGGCTTTGCCTATGATTTCAAGTTAACCTGTCCAATTTTTCATAGTTTCACCGTTAAAGGCTCATAAAATTCGGGCGGAAGGTCCGCTTTCGTACGTGCTACCGCGTTAAATGGCGGTTTTAGCGTACCTTTGAAATACCGCCTGACGAGCGAATGGAACTGCGAAACTTCACTTGCGGGACTATGTTTTGCAACCTTTTTGAACCATTTGCGCCCAATTGCGACGTGTCTGACCTCTTCTTCGTAAATTGTGCGCAGCACAGCCGCACTCTTTTCATCCTTTTGTGCCTCTAATTTGCCAATCATAGCTGGTGTCACATCAAGGCCACGCGCCTCTAGCACCATGGGCGCGATTGCCAGCCGTGCAGCAAAATTGTCTTTCGTTGCCAAAGCCGCTTCCCAAAGCCCGTTGTGGGCTGGTAAATCGCCATATGTCATATTCATTTGCGCCATACGTGTCGTCACCAATCCGAAGTGCCGCGCTTCATCATCGCAGACACTGATCCAATCCGAGCAAAAATCATGCCGTTCTGCCTCATCAATACGCGGATCCATAACAAAACGCGCCAGCATATCGGCAGCAAG
>CALLME010000116.1 GCA_938007945.1 uncultured Caulobacterales bacterium | reverse complement strand
AGAAGCGGCAGCATAGCCGAGCCTTCGGCGTAATGCATGAAATGGACGTAATCGATATACTCCTGCGTCCCAATATCAGGCACGAAATTATGTTTGGTGTCATATTTACGTAGAAGATATTCAACAATCGCGCCCGTCTCCGCAATCACGCGGTCATTTTCTGTGTTCGTAATCACAGGCGATTTTCCGAGCGGGTGAATGGCCTTGAGCTCTGGCGGGGCGAGGTTCGTCACCTCATCACGTTGATAATGCTTAATCTCATATTTCACACCCAGCTCTTCGAGGAGCCAGATGATACGTTGAGAACGAGAGTTATTGAGGTGGTGGACTGTTATCATGACCGCACTATCTGCTTGTCGGCGCGGCGAGGCAAGCGGATTCTTAAAAGCTCACCTCTTTAGGACCGTCCGTGCTGCGAAAAGCGAGCGACTTTGTTTCGCCGCCGATCTTCACATCCACATGATTAATCTGGTCTGGAATGAAGCTGCGCATGAGATTACAGCTAACGATGAGGCCGTCAGGGGCAGCTTTGAGGGCGGCTTGTTGATAGACATAGACATCGCGGCCTTCGATTTCTGCACCTAAGACTTCAAGCACAATCGGGTCGCCGCCGAGGGTGGAGAGTTTGAAATTTTCTTCGACATAAAGCGCAAGCTCAGCGCGGGCGCGCAGGCTCTCAAACTTGGCGGAATGGGTGATGCCCGCCTTAAATAAGCTGACCTCGGTTTGATGCATATGAAATTTATGCGTGGCGTAGAGAAAGCCGTCCGCCTCTGACCAGACAACTTCGCTCACCGTGGCTTTTTCGCGGTGCGCAAAGGCGGGTGTGGCGGGCAGGGCGCAAAACGCCAAAAGCCCGCAACTTAACTGTCGGCGAGAGATCATGCGTCAGAATTAGTCGCGAGAGAGAAGTTTCTCAAGCGTCTTACGCAGTGACCCGCTTTCTTTCTCATTCAGCTTTTTCTTCTCGCTGCGAGATTTAGTGCCGCTGTCTGTACCTTTAAGCGGGACAGCTTTATCACCTTTATCAGAGCCGTCTTTTTCCTCAGATTTCAGCTCAACCATCATGTCTGCCATCATATTATTTGATGAACGGGAGTATTTATAAAGCTCAATGCGAGAGCTTCGCAGCGTCGGTGGGAACATATTGTTGTTATAGTTCGCGTCGGCCGTTTGGTGATGCGGGTCAAGCTCAACAGTCGCGATTTTTTTCTTGCGCGTGAGAAGCTTGGTCACGTTCTGAGAGTTACGACGCCAAATCTCAGCTGGAATCATAAGTTCTTCAACTTCCCCGTTTTCATAGGTAATCTTGAGAGGTAGCGGCGAAATTAGGCCGCCGATATTTTCAAAATCCATGAAATAGATGAACTTGCCGTCCTTCATCGCGCGCTCATACGCGGCCTTTTCCCAATCCTCTAAGCCGTCGAGGAAGGACTTATATTTATTACGGTCCTTATTCGTCGTCACGAACTTGTCGTTCTCATTGTAGAAATCTTCAAGATCATCACGGCGTTGCAAGCGTGGCACAATGCCTTCTTCGCGGTTGCGGCGTTGCGTGATGTTCTCTGGCTTATCCGCAGCGTCTTGATTGCGGTTGAAGTCTTCTTCCGCGTCAGGGTCTTGGGTCGAGATTTGATATTCGCGCACAGATGTGAGCGCCATATCAACGTGATCTGTGCCGAAATACCAGCCGCGCCAGAACCAATCGAGATCCACCGCTGAGGCATCTTCCATCGTGCGGAAGAAGTCAGCAGGTGTGGGGCGTTTGAACTTCCAACGGTTGGCATATTCGCGGAACGCAAAGTCAAAAAGCTCGCGCCCCATGACAGTTTCGCGAAGCACAACGAGTGAAGAGGCGGGCTTTGAATAAGCATTTGGGCCGAACTGCAAAATACTGTCAGATTGCGTCATAATCGGTACTTGGTTAGAGCTTGTCATATAGCGCGTAATGCTGTCGAGCGGGTTTTGCTGTCCGCCGAGAATGGGGAAGTTTTCCTCCCACTCATACTCCGCCATATATTCGAGGAAGGTGTTGATGCCTTCATCCATCCACGTCCAGCGGCGCTCGTCAGTGTTCACGACCATCGGGAAATAAATGTGCCCAATTTCGTGGATAATCACGCCGATCAAGCCGTATTTGATGTTGCGCGAATAGGTGACGTCTCCCGTTTTTTCGTCTTCCGAGGGGCGGTAACCGTTAAACGTAATCATGGGATATTCCATGCCACCGCGTTCCCAAGAGTTCACAGACTGAGCCGTCGGGTAAGGGTAATTGAACGCAAATTTGTTATAAACGTCCATAGTGTGGACCACGGCTTGCGTTGAATATTGCGACCAGATCGGCTCTGCCTCTGGCGGGTAAAATGACATGGCGAGCACAGTGGGGTGCTTTTCGTCATCCTGCTCAAACGTCATTGCGTCCCATATATATTTGCGAGAGCTTGACCAGGCGAAATCGCGCACGTTTTCGGCTTTGAACGACCATGTCTTACGCTGCCCAGATTTTGTTTTGGAGTTCTCAATCGCTTCTTCGGGCGTCACGATGAAGAGCGGTTTTTTCGGGTTCGCATCAGCAAGACGCTCGCGCTGCGTCGCGGTCAGGACTTTTTCAGGGTTCTGTAACTCACCCGTGGCTGACACGATATGGTCAGCGGGGACATTGATGTTGACTTCATAATCGCCAAATTCGAGTGTAAATTCGCCGCGACCCAAGAATTGCTTGTTCTGCCAGCCGGTGTAATCCGTATAAGCGGCGAGGCGCGGGAACCACTGCGCCATGCCAAAAATGTCGTTGCCTTTGCCGTCGCGGTCATCAGGGAAACTCTCATAGCCGCCGCGTCCGCCCACAGCTTCTTCGTCGATAATGTTATGTTCCCAATCAATAGAGAAGTTGAGCACCTCTTCGGGGCCGAGGGGCTTTTCAAGGTCAATCCGCATCATGCTGTCATTAATAGTGTAAGACAGGGCACGACCACGGGAGTCTGTGACAGCTTTAAATTCAAATCCGTATTCCCGGTCTTCCATCGCTTGCTCATAACGCAGTGCGCCAAAGCTGTAGCGGTCTGCGCCGCCAGAGCCGTCACCGCGGCGTGACCCAGCCGCAGACGCAATCGCGCTTTCGCGGGCAAGAGAACCGTCTTTGAAACGGTTTTGGTCAAGCGCGAGCCAGATGTAGTTGAGTGTGTCAGGCGAGCCGTTCACATATTCGATATCCATGCTGGCGGTGATGCGCTTCTTGTCTTCGTCCAGCGCTACATCGATTTTATGACTCGCACGCTGCTGCCAATAGGCGGGGCCAGGCGCCCCAGCGGCGTTGCGGAAAATATTTGGGGTCGGGAGACTTTCAGGGCCCAGCTGACGAAACTTTGCGACTTGGTCGCCTTTGCTAAAAGCGGGGCCATCGGCGTATGCGGTGGACGCCATTGCGAGCACGGCAAGTGCCGCCGCAGATAGGGTGAAGCCAAATTTAAAAGCAGTCAGAACAGGGCGCATAGGTCTCTCTTATTACCGTGTGAGATTTTATTACGTCTCTACCAAGGCAGAGGTGCGAAAACATACTAAATTCCCGTTACACGAGAAATTATAAGCGACGATTAACGCGGTATCGGTGATAAATATCCCCTAGTGCGGCCATCGGTTTTTTCTTGCGGTAGATATGTCGTCCGTAGATGAACTGATTTAGCTTTGCTTTCGCAAAGGCGTCATGGCGCTCGTTCACAATGCCCGCGATTTTTTGCATGAGGTTATAGTCTGTGAGCGTTTGCTGCCGGGCTTTGATAATGGCGGGCAGGCGCGCTTCATATGAGCCAGGTTTAATCTCCGCGCGAATGATTTCTGCCGCGCCTTCATTGTCGAATATATCAATTGGGATGATAGAACCTTCGGGAAAATAGTCCATGATGTCGGGTGGCCCGAAATAAAACGGCACGCAATAGGCGAGAAAACAGTCGGTGATTTTCTCGGTAAAATGGCCTGGCTCAACGTGGTTTTCTATCGCGATGTGGTAGCGGAAGCTGTCCATCGCTTCGGCTTTATCTGTGATGGGCCGAATGCCGCGCCCAAAGACATCAAAGTCGTCGCCGAGAATGTCTTTCAATCCCATAACGAAATTATAGCGCTGTTGATGCAGGGTCACGGCCATTTGTTTATTACTGCAAACCGTAGATAAATTTTGTGTTTTGGTGAGCGGCTTCGTCGCGTTGTAATGATCTATGTCGAGGTAGTTACTATCATCGGGGTCGAGTGGACGACCATAATACCAGCGCAGAGGCGGGGTCTCAAAAATATGATTTTTGTGGCGCACGACATCACGCGGCTGCTTGGTCAGTACATGGCCATATTGCGCAAAATAGCCTGGGCCGTAGAGCTTAATAGAGGTGGGCTCTGTCGTAATGAAAAGCGTATTTTCGCGCGCGCAGGCGAGAGGCTCTGCGCGATTAGACCGTCTGTCATTGGGGAGTGCCGTTAAGTCCTCATAAACGACGAGCCAATCATAGTCTCGCGCGTCCAAATCGAAGGTAAATTTGACCTTGCCAATTTGTGGTATCCGCCCCTTGAATAGCGATAACCACAAAGAAGGGTTTTGGTCGGCAGATGTCCTCGCCAAGAACTTGACTTTAATCGGCGAGGCCATTGATTTTATTACTTATTTCCGAGAGATTTATCACGAATTGAGCGGAACTCTGTGCCCTCATACCAATTTACCCAGCTGTCCTCATTCGCGAGGCCATAGCCGAGCTCAAACAGGATTTCTGTGGTCGCTTCTATGCCGCTCAGGTCCCAGCTATTGTCATACTCATCACCAGGTTTGTGATAGCGCTCTTTGGTATATTCTTTGGCAAAGGCTTCGCCAAATGATAGGCCATTGACGACATGCTCATTGCCGCTATCGGCGTAAAGCATGGGCACACCTTTTTTTGCGAGACTGATATGGTCAGAGCGGTAATAATAGCCTGCCTCCGGCGTCGGGTCGGGAACAATATACATGCCGCGTGGTTCAATGACAGCTTTCAGCTTGTCTTCAAGCTCTGATGCGCCGTAACCCACGACAATCATATCCTTGGTTATTCCAATCGGTAGGATAGCGTCAATGTTGATGCCGGCCACTGTTTTATTGAGCGGTACGAGCGGGTCTTCGGCGTAGTAAGCTGAACCCAATAGGCCGCTTTCTTCAGCTGTCACGGCCACGAAAATAGCGGAACGTTCAGGTGCGCCTTGCTGCACGAAGGCCTCACCGATTTCGATGATAGCGGCTGTGCCTGTGGCATTATCCACTGCGCCGTTCCAGATTTTGTCATCCCCTTCTGCATCTTCGTTTTTACCGAGGTGATCCCAATGCGCCATGTAGAGCACATATTCGTCAGGACGCTTTGTGCCGCGCACGCCGCCCGCAACATTGCGCGAGACTGTTTTGTTGACGGATTGATTGAGAGTCGCGTCGAGCGTGACGCCATCCATCGTAAAAGGTTTGAAATCCTTACTTGCAGAGGCTTTCGAGACCTCATCAAAGTCCTTACCTGCGGCTTTGAACAGGGCTTTTGCGTCATCCAGATGCACCCAGCCTTCGAGCTTTGTGCGCGAGGCGCCACCATCTGGCCTAACCAAATCATATTGCGCCCCCGTCCAACTGCCAGAGACAACATCCCAACCATAACTCGCAGGCTCAGTTTGGTGCACGATAATCGCGGCTGCCGCGCCTTGGCGTCCCGCTTCTTCAAATTTATACGTCCAACGCCCGTAATAGGTCATGGACTTGCCTTTGAAATATGTATCATCGCCCGTGGCAAAGCCAGGGTCGTTCACGAGCATGACGACTGTTTTGCCTTTGACGTCTATACCTGCGTAATCATCGCGTCCATATTCTGGGGCCACAACACCGTAGCCAACATAGACAAGTTCGCTATCTTCAATGTTTAAAGTCTCATCAAGGCGCTTTGTCCAATAGACGGCATTTGATTTTTGGT
The DNA here is from genome assembly GCA_938007945.1 of uncultured Caulobacterales bacterium. Classification (GTDB taxonomy): domain Bacteria; phylum Pseudomonadota; class Alphaproteobacteria; order Caulobacterales; family Maricaulaceae; genus Fretibacter. Next base: position 828 of record CALLME010000116.1, on the reverse strand, counting down.
CGGCCGACAGAATGGTGTTATCACCTTTGGAAAGTGTCATCTTAGAGCTCGGCAAAACAGTTGCTTCGGTCAGTTCGACAGGCTGAAAATAAGTGCCGTTAGTCCCCATCGGCTCAAGACCTGCGGCGGCCATCTCGTCGGCGATATATTGCGAGGCCATTTGTCCGCCTTTCGTGCTAGGTGCGCGGCCTTCAAATTCATCAGAGGCGAGGCGTTCAATACGGCGTCCGATTTCTGCCGCAGAGGCGACAGGCGGTTTTACGGCTGGGGTGGTGTCAGCAGTTGTCGCGGCGTCGCAAGCCGTCAGCGCGAGTGCCGCGCTGACTGTAAGAAGAAGTGTGTTTTTGAAAGTCATGGTCATCAGCCCTTTTGAATTTAGTCTGTTTTAACGCGTAGACAGCGCGCCTGCCAAGGGTAAAGCGTTGGCAATCTTCTTATTTGCTTGCTCATATTGCGCGCGGCGTTAAGTTTGGCAAAAATATAAAAGGTGACGCCATGAAAAATTTACTTCTTACACTCTGTACTGCCGCGCTGATTACAGGCTGCTCTCAAGCAGGCGACGCGGCCAAATCTGTGGAAACCGCTGCCGACAAAGCCGCAGAGGTTATGTCAGCTGAACGCACTGAAACCGCTGCGAGCGCGAGCCCAGAGGTCAAACGCCTGATTGAGATGGCGAAAACGGGACGTTACGGCTACAAAATCACGGAAAGTCTAACGACTGAAATCGGACCGCGTCTTGCGGGTTCACCCGAGGAAGCCAAGGCGCGTGAGTGGGCTGTGGCGAAGTTCAAAGAGCTTGGTTTTGAGAATGTACGAGTGCAAAACTTC
>CALLME010000115.1 GCA_938007945.1 uncultured Caulobacterales bacterium | reverse complement strand
ATTGGCTTCACAATTTTTTTTAGAGGCATAACCTTCTGAGCTCGTGCCCGTAATGCGGCCATTTCGCGCCATACGCCGCCAACGAAAATTACCGCGCTTATCTTTGTAAATTTCCCAACGGTCATCTGCGCCGAGATTGTCAGGATTGCCGTTCATGCCGTGGCGTTCGGCATTGGCAAGGCAATCGGGCTTTGTTTTATAACTTTCGCATGAGCGCCCCGTGATATTTTTATTAAGCGCCGTGCGCCTCCAGCGGAACTCTCCGCGCTTATCTTTGTAAATGTCCCATGCGTCTGCGTTGTTATCCGCCATGATAACTCCTACTCGCCTATTTGAAGCGCGGTATTATGTTTTTAGGTTCGCGCAATGAGGTCTTATAGACAAAATGTCGCAGACACGCAAATTATGCGTCATAAAGGGCCTAAGCGTGCCTAAGCCTTGCCCGTTGACACTGACACCATGGCGGCGCGCAAGGTGCGATCCCCAAGTTTAAAGCCTGTCTGCATCACCTCCGCAACATTGCCTTTCTCTTCGTCAGAGGGAACCTGCGCGACCGCTTGATGGACATTGGGATCAAATTTAGCGCCTTTGCCAGGGACAGCGGTAATGCCGTGACGGGCAAGTACAGCCATAAGTTCTTTCTCAGTCAGCTCGATTCCAGAAATCAGGTTTTTGGCGTTTTCGCCCATGTCATCTTTCGACTTGCCGTCAAGCATCATAAGCGCGCGCGAGAGATTGTCTGAAATAGACAGCACATCGACGGCAAAGCGTTCAATACCGTAAGTCTTCGCGGCGGCCACTTCCTTGGCTGCGCGTTTTTTGACGTTTTCAGCATCTGCCATCGCGCGCAGGGCTTGATCTTTGAGATTAGCAAGCTCCGTCTCAAGCTCTTCAATGCGCGCGCTCGGATCAGGCGTCTCGTCTTCTGGTTCTTCGCGCAAAGAGACCGCTTCTTTTTCGCCGTCAATAATCGCTTGTAGTGCGTCAAGTTCTGCTTCCGTCGGCAGGCCGTCAATATCAGGCGTGCTCGCGCCCGCGCCTGGCATCTTCAAGGTCTCGCGCTTAGCGGGGTTTTTATCTGTGTCATTTGCCATGTCTGGCTCCTCTAATCTTTGCCTGTGCCATCATTAACCGTGTTTTGCACCAATCAGTTTGCCAACTAATTGCGCTGTATAATCTACGACAGGAATGACCCGTCCATAATTTAGCCGTGTCGGGCCAATCACTCCCACGGCGCCAATAATGCGTTGGCCGCTATCGCGATAAGGCGCGACCACTACACTATTACCCGACAGAGAAAAGAGGGGATTTTCCGTCCCTATAAAAATCTTTACGCCGTCCGCGCCTTCGGCTTGGTCAAGTAAAGCGATAAGGTCTTCTTTTTGTTCCAAATCGCGAAATAAAAGCTGGATACGTTCAAGGTCAACTTGTGCTTCAAGGTTATCGAGCAAACGGTCACGGCCCCGGACAATCAACGCGCGTTCTGTACGACTTTCGGTCTCGTCTGACCATGCGGCAAGGCCCTGCTCAATCAAGTTGGAGGCGGCGGCGTCAATAGCGTCGAGCCCGTCTTTGATCTCGGACAAAATATCTTTGCGCGCCTCACCCAGCCGTCGTCCTTTGAGGCGGGCCGAGAGGAAGTTCCCCGCATGTTCGAGTGAGCTTGGTAGAACGCCTTGGGGATAAGGCATGAGGCGGTTTTCAACTGTCCCGTCGACATAGGCAAGCACGACGAGTGTCTGCTCGCCGCCCAGATTAACAAACTCGACATGACGTACGGCTTTGGACATATCGGGCGTCGGTGTCAGCACAAGGCCAGCCCCGCCTGCAAGGCCCGCGAGTAGACTTGAGGCTTGTTCAAGTACGGCATTGGGGTCGCGGTCTAAATCGTGAGAGAGGCTTAATTGCCGCTCAAGTGAGGATTGCTCAGAGGCGGATAATTCACCGAGTTCGAGCAGACCATCCACAAAGAGGCGCAGCCCCATATGCGTTGGCACGCGGCCCGCGCTTACGTGCGGTGAAGATAAAAGACCGTAGCGCGTGAGGTCGGCCATCGTGTTGCGGATTGTCGCGGGTGAGAGTGAGCGGCCACTTGAGAGGGCTAGCGTGCGCGAGCCAATGGGTTGTCCGCTCTCAAGATAGCTTTGCACAATGTCTTTGAACACGGCGCGGGCGCGCGTGTCGAGATCTGAGAGATGTAAATGTGGGCTCATCACTGACATGGTGTCTATGTGGCAAGACGCGCGGTGATTTTCAAGGTGCTCTGTGTCGCGATAAAGGGCTTTTCATGCTCCGCCTTATTTGGCTTTTTATCTGGCGCGGACGCCCGCTGTCGGCTAGGCACACGCAAAAGAGATATCCCAAAGAGTGAGAGAGATTATGCGCCCTGAAAACCGTGACCGCGACGCCCTTCGCCCCATCAGCCTGGAGGTCGGGGCGAGCAAATATGCTGAAGGCTCTTGCCTCGTGAAATTTGGCAATACCCATGTGCTTTGCACAGCCTCAGTTGATGAAAACGTGCCGCGTTGGATGAAGGGCAAAGGCAAGGGCTGGGTCACGGCGGAATACGGCATGCTCCCGCGCGCGACACATTCACGAAATTCACGCGAAGCCGCGCGCGGTAAACAAGGCGGGCGTACTGTGGAAATTCAGCGTCTCATCGGGCGATCGCTTCGCGCGGCGGTAAATCTTGAAAAACTCGGCGAGCGTCAAATCATTGTGGATTGCGACGTGATGCAGGCGGATGGCGGCACACGCACAGCGTCTATCACAGGCGCGTGGGTTGCGCTCTCGCAAGCGTGTGAGCGCCTTGTCGCGGAAGGCAAGCTAAAAGAAAATCCTGTGACAGATCGTATGGCGGCCGTCTCTTGCGGGATTGTGGACGGCGAATGTCGCCTTGATTTGGAATATGTTGAAGACAGCGCGGCGCAAGCGGACGCTAATTTCGTTCTGACGGAAACAGGCGGCGTTATCGAAGTGCAGGCGTCTGCTGAGGATACGCCGTTTACCGCTGATGAAATGGCGGAACTGATGCGCCTCGCGGGTAAGGGCATTGGTGAGCTTTGCGGTATGCAAAAGGCAGCGCTTTCGTCTTAACTGTGAGGGGTTAAGCGGCGGGCTTGTAATTGGGCTGCCGCTTCCCATTTGGCGATTATGACAGAGATAAATATTTCAACCGATAACCAAGTCACCGTCTTTCAGCTGGACGGGCAATCCGTGCGTGGCCGCGCCGTGCAGCTTGGCCATGAGCTGAACCGCGCGATTAATGCAGGGCTTTCTGAGGCCCGCTATCCTGAGCGTGTGGCGCGACTACTGGGTGAGGCGATGATGATTGGCGCATTGGTTGCGCGCGCGCTCAAATTTGACGGACGACTTGTCGTGCAATGTCACGGCACAAATGACGGCGCGATTTCTTTGCTGATGGCTGACTGTACAACCGATGGCCATATTCGCGGCTATGCCCGTTGGGATGCGGATGCGCTGAAACAAATCGAGCTTGATAACCGTAACCCTGGCGCGGAGACGCTGCTGGGCGGCGGGACATTTTCTATGACTATCGACCAAGGCCCTGATATGGATCAGTATCAAGGTCTCGCCGCGATTAAGGGCGAAAGCCTCTCTGTCTGTGCCGAGCATTATTTCGCGCAATCAGAGCAAATTCCGACCAAAGTGCATCTGGCCTGTGGGCAAGTGCATCTTCCAGGTGGGCAGACAGAATGGCGCGGCGGCGGCATCATGATACAGCGCATTGCCCAAGACGCAGCCCGCGCGGTGACAGAAGATGATTGGATTACGGCCAAAACTTTGTTTGGCACGCTGACCGATGCGGAATTAATTGATCCTGACTTGCCGCAAGAGGAATTGCTTTACAGGCTGTTCCACGAAGGCGGCATTCGCGTGATTGAGACTATGGCGGTAGACGCGACGTGCCGCTGCTCACGCGACCGATTGCTCGACGCCTTGTCAGGTTTCACGGCTGAGGCGCTCGCAGATATGGCGGAGAACGGCGAGATTAAAGCGAGCTGTGAGTTTTGCGCGACGGATTATGTCTTTGATCCTAAAGATTTGAAGTAGGGTTTGGCCTGCCTGCGGCTGGTTGTGCGAATTGCGGGTCACGTCTTAAGAAAGTCATTCTTAATGGACCTTGCCTGCCTTCGGCAGGTTGGGCGAACCAAACGAACCAGTCTTTGATATTCACCCTAAGGGTGGGCGAATATCAAAGTCTTTATGTTGAAGTGGTGTTTGGTTCACCCTCTCCAAAACCCCGGCATCATGACGACTAATGCTGTGACAATCTCAAGCCGCCCGATGATCATAGCCGTCATGAGCACCCATTTCGCTGTGCCGGGTAAGTCTTGGTAAGTGCCTGCGGGCCCGATAATGTCGCCTAAGCCCGGCCCGACATTGGCGACCGCGCTGCCTGCACCTGACCAGGCTGTAATCGGGTCGAGCCCGATGAGCGAGAGCAAGATGGCGGTCACGGCGAATGTCGCAAAAAATAAAAACAGAAAACTCATGACAGAGAAAACGACTTGGTCTGGCAGGAGATTGCCGCCGTAACGCATGGGCGAGATAGCGTGCTGTTTGGGCATTTTAAAGAGATAGGATTTCATACCTTCAAACGCGACTTGATAGCGGAAAATTTTCACTGAACATGCTGTTGAGCCCGCGCAACCGCCGATGAACATAAATACGAAAAACAGACCGACGGCAAACGGCCCCCAAGTTTGGTAATCTGTCGTGGCGTAGCCTGTCCCAGTCACGATGGAGACGGTGTTAAATGCCGCGAGCCTGAGTGCGCGTCCGCCTTCGATTTGAGTGCTCATGATGAGGGCAAGCGTCACAACTGCAATCAGTCCTACAATGACGGTAATGAAGGCGCGCACTTGCGGATCTTTGAACGGCGCACTCAATGCCCCGCTGCCCATGGCGAGATAAACGCCAAAGGGGAGGGCCCCGAGCGTCATAAAGGCGACGCAGACGATATCCGCCCCGCCGTCCATAAAACCGCCCATTGATAAGTCTGATGTCGAATAGCCACCTGTCGCGACTGTTGTCATTGCGTGAGCCGTCGCGTCAAACCCGTCCATTCCGACCAGCATATATCCTACGGCGCAGGCTATCGTCAGTGTGAGATAAATAATTCCAATTCCTTTGGCGATGGAGGCGGCGCGCGGCAAAATCTTCTCACCCATATCGGAGCTCTCAAGTCGAAAGAGTTGCATTCCCCCGACTTTAAGCATCGGCAATACTGCCATGGCCGTGACAACAATTCCGACGCCGCCAATCCATTGTAATATGGCGCGCCAGAGCAGCACGCCTTTGGGCATATCGTCTAGCCCTGTCAGAATTGTCGAGCCAGTCGTCGTGATACCGCTTGTCGCTTCAAACATAGCATCTGTGAAAGACAGCTTCATCGGGTCCATGAGGAACGGTATGGCCGCGAAGAATGAGAGCATGACCCAACTTAGTACGGTGAGCAAGAACGCCCCGCGCGCCCGTAGGTCTGGATTAGGGGTGTAGGCGGCTGTTGCCATAACTGCGCCCATGAGAGTCGTCAGGATGGCAGATAACCCAAAGGTCTGCCAACTCCTGTCGTCGTGAACATAGTCGACAACCATAGGGGCGAACATCGCCATCCCAAGGGCCGCGACCATGAGTCCAACAACAAAAAATACGGGTCGTAAATCAATCACGAAATCCGCTTAGCGCAGCGAGAGCGGATTGTCAGTAGGGGAGTTAACGACTTCACCGCAAACTCCCCTATGATAATTTATGAGACGGTCTTAGATTAAGAAATCACTTGCAGAGAAATCCGCGACGTCACCTACGCTTGAGAATTCAATCGACTGACTATCGCTAAGCAGAAGGACAACACCGCCATCGACATTGTTGATAAACGTCAGGTCGTCAAAGCTCTCAAAGCCGAAATCTGTGAGGTCAACCGCATCGCGTCCATTACCGAAATCTGTGATGATGTCGCGTCCATCACCTTGAGCGAAGATAAAGGTGTCTCTGCCTGCGCCGCCTGTGAGGATATCATTGCCCGTTCCGCCTATGAGCATATCGCGCGCTGTTCCGCCGTCTAGCGTATCGTGACCTGCGCCGCCGTAGAGTGTGTCACCACCGCTTCCGCCTTCAAGCACGTCATGGCCTGCATCGCCGTAAAGTGTATCGCGCCCTGCTTCACCGAAGAGGAAATCTGAGTCATCCCCGCCGTGCAGCGTATCATCGCCGCGGCCGCCATAAAGCTGGTCGTGACCGCCTTCGCCGTAAATTGTGTTGCGGCCATCATTGCCTTGCACAACATCCATACCGTCACCGCTGTAGATAGACGCAATATTGTATAGTTTAATCGCGGAGAAGTCCCAGCTATTGCCATTACCGTCGCCGTGAATGGTCACATTATCGTTGCGCCCGCCTGAGATAATTTCAATGCCATTTGCCGCATCAAAGGTTTGGCTGAGGCCAATCTCGACGTTAGCTTCTTTGGCGATAAGACGGTCTTTTACGCTTGTGCCTGTGTCTGTGACATTGTCAAAACTACCATTGGCATCTGTAAAGTAGAAATAAGCGTCATCCCCTTCGCCGCCGTCAAGTGTGTCCGTGCCAGCGCCGCCGTCGAGACGGTCTTTGCCGTCGCCGCCGAGAAGCGTATCATGTCCTGCGCCGCCTTTGAGCCAGTCATTGCCCGCCGCGCCGTCAATCGTGTCGTGGCCGTCGCCGCCGTCAATGCGGTTGCCTTTTGCGTTACCTGTGACCACATCGTGCCCATCTAGCGCATTAACCCAGCGAATACCAGACAGATTAGTCGCTGAGAAATCCCAGACTTCTGCGTCATTTGTGCCGCCGATCGTGACGTCTTGGTGACGATTAGCTGAGATAACTTCGATACCGCTATTGGGGCCAAAGCCGCTCATGAGGCCAATGACGACGCCGTCAGCTGTGGCGCGTATAACGTCGCGACCGCTTGTGCCTGTGTCTTTATATTCATCAACAAACCCTGCATTTTCATGCCCGACATAATAAATATCAGAGCCATTGCCGCCGTCGAGTGTGTCATAGCCTGCACCGCCCGTGAGGTAGTCGCGTGCATTGCCACCAAAGAGTTGGTCATTGCCTGTGCCGCCGTCGAGCGTGTCACGTCCGTTGTTGCCAAAGAGTTGGTCATGGCCGTCAGAGCCGTAAAGCGTGTCTGCGCCTTTGCCGCCGCTGACGATATCATGGCCTGTACCGCCATCAATTGTATCGGCGCCGTTGCTGCCTGTGATGTCGTCATGTCCGCCGAGGCCTGTAATCATATCCACGCCGAGAATTTCAACGCCTGTGAAATCCCAGACTTGGCGGTCATTATCACCAGAGATGGTTGAGCCGCTGAGGCCATTGATGGCTTCAATACCGCTCGACGCGAGGCTAAACCCATCGCCAAGACCAATCGTCACGCCTGCTTCGGAGGCGAGGATAGTGTCTGTGCCGCTTGTACCTGTGTCATTATAAAAATCCACAAAACGGTCGACGAAATCACCTGGCGTTACGACATAGATGTCAGACCCTTCGCCGCCGTCGAGTGTGTCGTAACCCGATAGACCAATGATGACGTCGTCATCCGCTGTGCCGTTGATAACTGCGTTATTCTCAGTTCCAAAAATCTCAGCCATTTTATATCCCTATTTAACGCCTAAACGCGTTCTCTAACCTTGGTTATATTCAACAGGATTTTATATCTGGCTAAGAACTGGCGTTAAGAAAGTATGAATGACACAGAAAAACCCGCCAGACATAATCTGGCGGGTTCACCTAATTTGGGTGTTAATTCCACCTAGAAGCGCGCTTTAAACCCAACATTAATTGCGTGAGCTTCCGTTTCGTCATTAGAGACAAGCTGCGGTGCGACAAACGGAATGAAGCCTTTATTATAGACATATTCAGCCCCGAAATCGAGATAGTCATTGATTGGATACTCAACAGACAAAGCGTGTTGTTGGTTTTTCTCAAATGTCGCGCCTGTTAAAGGATTACCAAAATCATCAGAGATATCACCCCATGACCCGACCGCGGCAATCGCCATGCGCTTTCCGCCGACCATAGGTTTGATGCGCGCTTGTGCGACAAGCACTTCAAGGTTTTGATCAAAGTTCAGATTGTCAAAATTTGTTGTCGAACCTGTTGGGTCGTCGAGATATTGCGGTAATGGCGTGCCATCAGGCGTCTGCGGAATAGCGGCAGCCCAAGGACGAAGCGTTGTCGTATATTCGACCATGGCATCAAAGAACGGTGAGTTATATTCTGCAAAAGCATTAACCGCGCTATTACGGTAATTAATCAGGTTTGCAGGTGGTGTCCCGTTTTGACGTCCAAGGAATGTATGAGCCGTGAAATTGTCGCGGTAAATTGTATCATGAAGATAGCCGCCACCGATAGTGAACGCGCCGCCGCGTATGCCGAGGCGATCGAGGAGGAATTCCTTCTCTGCGCTCACGGCGTAATTGGCGATATTATTATCTTCATCGGCAAAGGCCACGCGAAGCTGACGCCCGCCTGAAAGGGCAGAGGCGACAATTTTAAAGCCGTCTTTATAGAAACCAAGCTCAGCGACAGGTTGGTCAGAGACTGACCAAAAATAATGCGCGCCTTCATTATGGGTGAACGCATTATAGCTATCGAAATTACCGAAATCGATCGTCTTGCGACCAAAGGCGGCATAGAATGGACTGCGCTCTAAGTTACCAAAGACAACAAAGGCTTTGCGAAGCTGAAACTCATCTTGGTCGCGGCCATATTCCGTTTCGCTATATTCTGGTTGTAGATAAATAGTTGTCCAATCCCCAAAGGTTGAGGTGAAAGAAAGCGCGGCATTGTTGATAGCGAAGACGCCTGCTTCATCATCTGTACTGTTTGAGAAGAACGGAAAACGTGAGAGCAGCGGGAACTGACCATCTGTATCCGTTTTTTGATACATAAAGCCGCCTCTAATTGCGCCGCCAAGATAAAGCGCATTATCTGCCAGCACGCCATTCGCGCGATTTGCTAGCAAGTTTAACGCTTTGCCTGTTGTATTTTCTTGCCAATCTAACATGCGTGCCGAGTTTGCGACCGATGTGCGTACGGACGCGCCGCCGATGTTAAAGCTGCGGTCACGATAAAAAGACTGTGCGGCAGCCGGGCTATAAGAGACGCCTTGGCCTTGGCCGTAATCCAGCTGTGCAAGTTGCCCATAGTCATATTGTGCATAGCTTTGCGGGTTTTGCAGCTGAATATTGACAGCAGGTCGGTGCGCTGCGCGCACTTCGTGCGTGTGCGAATAACCACGAAGCCCAAGGCCATTTGTTTGGCCTGTGACATATGTCGGTTGAGCGTAAGCTTGCACGCGCTTTTGCAATCGCTGCGTCTGCCAATTACACGGCGCGCAAGCACGCTGCGAAATATAAGCCCCTTGGCTCGCAGGTTGCGAAGTGAACATGCCGCGCAGACCTTGGCTGTTATGATTGGCCGAGACAGGTATCGCCACAGCAGCTACAGCCACAGATGATAATGCGAGTGTTTTGAGTGTTACGTTTTTCATTTTATAATCCCCCACAGATATTATGCGCTGCGTACGTTATCGACGTCGACGCCGTGTTCACGTACTTTGCGGTAAAGTGTTGAGCGGCCAATGCCGAGACGGCGGGCCACTTCGGACATATGTCCAGAGTAATTTTCAATCGCGAATTCAATTAGGTCGCGCTCAATCTCGACAAGCGTGCGAAGGTGGCCTTCGCGGTCCAGCAC
>CALLME010000114.1 GCA_938007945.1 uncultured Caulobacterales bacterium | reverse complement strand
ATCGAATTTGCCAAAGATAATTACGACTATGTCGTTATTGACTCACCGCCTGTATTGGGCCTCGCTGACGCGCCTGTGATTGGCGCGAAAGTTGACGCGACCTTGCTCGTCGTAGAAGCCAATCAGCTACGCACGCCCGCTGTGCGACTGACAATTGAGCGTCTGGCGAGTAGTGGCACAAAAATTCTTGGTGTCTTGCTGACGAAGTACAACGCACCGACTGCGGGCTATATGGATTATTATTCTTACAGCTACGGCAAAGGGTCCTCTGATTACGGCGCGCCGAAACGCAGCAAAGCATCAGCTAAGAAACAAGAGCAGCGTAAGCTCGATATTACGAGCTAATCATGGCCAAGCGCGAGAACAAACGCGCCGATGCAGGCCAGCAGATTGTGCGGGGTCTAAGCGTTTTTGTCGTGCTCGTGGCGGCTTTCATCTTGTGGCAGAATATCGCCAAACGTGAGCTTGTGAAATCGGATGCCCGTCAAGCGGCAACCAAATTTTCGGACTATGCGCCTGCGTTAATTCGGGCCAATGCGCTCGCGCTCAGGCCGTATGGGAGCGAAGAAAATCAGCTTAAAATCGCAGACGGGACGCTTGATTTTTCTGAGACTGAGGCAAGTGTTCTCAAGACCCGCGCCAAGCGCGCATTTGCTAAAGCTCCGCTTAATGTCAAAGCCTTAACGCAGATTGCGACGGCGGATTATCTCAGCAAATTAACGTGGTCAGACCGGGCTATGCTCGAGCTTGTGAAGTCACGCAATGCGCGTGAGCGGCAGACCCTAATGGCGTTAAGCGACTTGGATATGCGGGCGGGCGATTTTGAGGCTTTGATTGCATCTTATAGTCTGCGCCACCGGCTTAAAAATCTTGAAACGCGCGACCTTCAGATTTTGCGCGGCCTCAGTACCGTGGCTGAGGCGCGCGTTATGATTGAGCGCGAACTTGCAACAGCCCCGACATGGGGGGAGGATTATTTTCGCTTTGCTATCCCGACTTGGGCAGAGACGGATGTGGCGGAAAATCGCAAATCACTCTTTATTTTTCTAGAGGCGCAAGACGACCAGATTATCCGCACGCGCTTGCTCGGCTTTTACTTCTCGCAACTCAAACGGCTCTCGCTTTATGATGTAGCGCTAGAGGATTGGTCAAACCTGAGCGAGACGAAGGCGGCAGGGGCAAAATCATCGATTGTTTATAATACGGATTTTCGGGCGCTTACCGCCCCCCCGCCCTTTAATTGGCGCAATTATACTCCCAAATTTGCCCGCGCTGAAATAGAAACCGCTTCAGGGCTTTACGCGAGTTCAAGCGCGCCCAAACGCATTCTTCTAAGTCAGCAATTAATTACCGCGCCTGTCGGACAACCGCTGAAACTGACCTCCCAAGCGCAGTGGCAATATAGAGATCAGCAGGGCTATTTTTTCTGGCGGCTCTCGTGCATGCCTGCGCGCACACCGTATTTTGATGCAAAATTTGACGATGAGAGCCGCGCCGCAAAACGCGTAGAAATTGATACAGCCCCTCTACCCGAAGGCTGTGATTATCAGGATTTGCAGCTTGTGGCGCAACCCTCTGGCTTTAATCAGCGCGTGTCTATTCGTATTAGCGACGTCGATGTTACGGTGCGGGAGATCATAGAAGGTGAGAGTCCATGAATGCGCGTCGCCTAAAACGACCGCGTACAGCGCCCTTATCGCAAAGGGAGCAAGACGCGCGGGCGCTTTTGAAATCCCTTTTAAATTTCAGACTGCCTGTATTTTTAGCGCTTTGCCTTATGCTGGGTGGGACAAGTCAGGATATTGTGACACCGAAATCAGTTTTATACGGTCTGTCACTCGCGCTTATACTCTGGGTGATGCTCATTGATGGGCCGCGGACACGAAAATTCCCCATAGGCTATTCGCGCCTGTTCACTGTGCCGCTTTTGCTTATCGTCCTCAGCATGGGCGTATTTGCACTTTATCTAATTCCCTTGCCGAGCGCGATATGGACGGGCTTGCCAGGCCGAGAAATTTTATTGCCAGGATTTGAGACATTAGAGATGGCGCCGCCTGCGCTGCCGCTATCGCTAACGCCGCATATCACATTTAATTCGGTCTTTGATTTTCTTCCGCCACTGGCTGTTTTAATCTGCGTGGCGCTGACCCGTTCTTCGAGAGAACTTATGTTGACGCTCTACACGGTAATTTTCATAGCGGTGCTAGCCTTTCCGATTGGGCTAGCTCAGGCCATCAGTCCTGGGACATTAAAATTCTACGACATTGTTAATCTCGGTGTGCCCATCGGGTTTTTCTCAAACGCTAATCATATGGCTATGTTTAATGTGATGGCAGTGCCGCTCGCGATGTATGTCGCCTCGCGCGGATATCGCCGCTTTACGAAAAATAATGACGGTATCGCAAAAATCGCTATGGCGGGCATGGCGCTGATTATGATGCTAACGACGGTGCTCATGACAGAGTCCTTTGCAGGCTTTGGCTTATTGATCGTTGTGACTATTCTCAGCTTGCCTGTGGTGTTCGCCAAACAACTTAAACGGCCCAAAGTGCTTGCGGGTGTTGTCGCGGGGCTCGGAATTTTCATCGCGGCCGCCATTATCAACGCAGGCGATTTGCAGACGCTTTTGACAGATAAGCTCAATGATAGCGAAAGCATTTCGCGCGCGATTATCTATGATAATACAGTGGAGGCCATACGCGCAATGGGATGGGTCGGCAGTGGGCCAGGCTCATTTTATGATGTTTATCTCATGTATGAAAACCGCGACACAATGACGACGACCTTTGCCAATCAGGCCCATAATGAACTGCTACAAGTGATATTGGAATTAGGCGTTTTTGGCGCGAGCTTAATGGCCGCTTTCATCGTTTGGTTTATTGTGGCGAGTTTCAAAGCCGTTAAAGCGCCGCGCCGGTCGCGGAAGCTGATTTTAATATTGCTCGTGTCGATTTTGGCCGTGATTTTGCACAGCCTTGTTGATTATCCGTTGCGCACAATTGCGCTCGCCAGTTTCACGGCGTTTAACATAGGCTATGTTTCGCGCTTGCTCCGTGATTAAGCAGAGTGCGCAAGAGTTGACAAGCAAAGGGCGAGCAGTAAAAGCGCTGCTGAAATCACAGTTTGGCGACACCCAATACGGGGCATCGGGCAGGAATTATCATGAAAGTTTTATCAGTCTTTGGTACGCGCCCAGAAGCGATTAAAATGGCGCCACTCGTTAAAGCTTTGGCGGAGGCCGAAGGTATCGACGCTAAAATCTGTGTCACAGCACAGCACCGTGAAATGCTTGACCAAGTGCTTGAGATTTTTGACATCACGCCTGATTTTGATCTCGACCTGATGACTAAAGGCCAAACGCTTTATGACGTCACCTCGCGTATCCTAACAGGCATGAAAGCTGTGCTGGAGGAGGTCAAGCCTGACTACGTACTTGTGCACGGCGATACTGCGACGACCTCCGCTGTTGCGCTTGCCGCCTATTACCAGCGTATCGCGGTCGGTCATGTCGAGGCGGGGCTGCGCACTCACGATATTTACGCGCCGTGGCCCGAAGAAATTAACCGCCGCATTGCGGGCGTCATCTCAAGTCTACATTTCGCCCCGACCCAAGGGTCTGCCGATAATCTTCTTCGCGAAAACACGCCCGAAGAAAACATTGTCGTGACCGGCAATACGGTCATTGATGCGCTCTTTGTTATTCTTGACCAAATCAAAGGCGATAAAGAGCTGCAAGTTTCGCTAGATGCCGCTATGCCAAAAATTGACCCAAATAAAAAACTCATTCTCGTCACAGGCCATAGACGTGAAAACTTTGGTGGTGGTTTTGAAAACATTTGTCAGGCGCTCAAAACTCTGGCGGAGCGTGGCGATACGCAAATCATCTATCCCATGCACCTTAACCCCAATGTACGCGAACCTGTAGACCGTATTCTTTCGAATGTTGAGAATGTTCACCTCATTGAGCCGCTCACCTATCTGCCATTTGTACGTCTGATGAGCCAAGCACATCTGATTATCACCGACTCAGGCGGTGTTCAGGAGGAGGCGCCGAGCCTTGGTATTCCTGTACTCGTCATGCGCGACACAACAGAGCGCCCAGAAGCGGTCACAGCAGGTACGGTTAAACTCGTCGGTACAGATAAAGACAAAATTATTGGTGAGGCCATGGCTTTGCTTGATGATGCTGAGGCCTATAATGCGATGGCGAAGACGCAAAATCCTTATGGTGATGGTAAAGCTGTGCCGCGCATTATTGAGGCGCTTCTCGCGCGTGCGACAAACTAAGACCTTTAATATCTTAAAAAGTTAGAGAGTATCATGAAGATTAATTCCCTCCCGACAGATCGGGCTTTCGATAAAATTTGCATGGTCGGACTTGGCTATATCGGCCTGCCTACGGCTGCCGTTATGGCGTCTCGCAAGCTTAACATAATTGGCCTCGACGTGACTCCACATGTGGTGGACACCATCAACAAAGGTCAAATCCATATCGTTGAGCCACATCTTGAGGACTATGTCAAAGAGGCCGTGGATAACGGCTATCTGCGCGCAACCCTTACGGCTGAACCTGCTGATGCCTTTATGATTGCCGTGCCAACACCGATTGATGCGGAGAAGAAATCAGATCTCGCTTATGTCATGAGCGCAGGTCACGCCATTGCGCCCGTCCTTAAAAAAGGCGACCTTGTTATCCTTGAGAGCACATCTCCTGTCGGCGCGACGGAACGTTTAATTGCGGCATTGGCGGCCGCGCGCCCTGATTTGACCTTTCCCGTGCGCGGGCAAGAAGGATGTGATGTCCATATTGCTTATTGTCCTGAACGCGTTTTGCCAGGCAAAGTCGTCGAAGAGCTTGTCTCAAATGACCGTGCGATCGGCGGCATGACCAAAGCCTGTACCGCGCGCGCTATGGCGCTGTATTCACTATTTGTGGACGGGACATTATTTCCAACGGATACGCGCAGTGCGGAGCTGTGTAAGCTCGCAGAAAATGCGTTTCGTGATGTCAACATTGCCTATGCCAATGAGCTTGCCAATGTGTGTGAGGGCCTTGATATGAATGTCTGGGAAGTCATTCATCTGGCCAATCGTCACCCGCGCGTCAATATTTTGCAGCCTGGCCCAGGTGTGGGCGGGCATTGCATTGCGGTTGATCCGTGGTTCATCGCCGAAGTCGCGCCTGATGACACACCCCTTATTCAGGCCGCGCGTCATGTCAATGATGGTCGCCCGCGCCGCGTCGTAGAGCGTATGAGAGCGGCTTGCGATGCGCTTGGTAAAGACGAAGAAGATATTGTGGTGGCGTGTTATGGTCTGGCTTTCAAACCCGATATTGACGATCTTCGCGAAAGCCCCTCTCTTGAGATCGCGCGTGAAATTGCGCGCACCCATAAAGGTAAAGTTCTCGTTGTTGAGCCTAATGTTGAAGCGAGTGCAACACCTGTAGACGGCGCGACGCTTGTCGATATGGGCGAGGCTTACGCGCAGGCCGATGTCCATGCGCTGCTGGTGGACCACAAAGAGTTCAAAGAGGCTAAAGCGCCGCGCGGGGCTATTGTCGATGTTAAAGGTATTTGGAAACAATAAGTGAGTGGGCCGCGCGCAATTGTCATGGGACGCAGACTTACGTTTCCGAAAAAAACGCGTTAAGTCGCCTTATGAAAATTAATTTTATTGACCTCGGCGCGCAGCAGCTTCGCCTTAAAGACGACATTGACGCTCGCATGGCGAAGGTGCTCGCCCATGGTCAATATATATTAGGTCCTGAAGTCCGAGAGCTTGAAGAAAAGCTCGCAGATTATGCAGCTACAGACCACGCACTCGGATGCGCGAACGGCACAGATGCGATTTTACTGCCACTTATGGCGTGGGATATTGGCCCTGGCGACGCGGTTTTCTGCCCGTCCTTTACCTATTGCGCGACGGCGGAAGTCATCGCGCTGCGCGGCGCCACCCCTGTCTTTATCGACATTGACCGCGAGACTTATAATATCTGTTCTAACAGCCTGTCGCGCGCGATTGTGCAGGTCAAAAATGAGGGCAAGCTAACCCCGCGCGCGGTGATAATCGTGGATTTATTCGGACGCTCTGCGGACTATCCTGCGCTTGCCCCGATAGTTAAAGGTCACGGTCTCAAACTTATCTCTGACTGCGCACAGGCTTTCGGCACAACGCTTAACGGACACCCGCCAAGCCATTGGGCGGATGTCGTAACGACAAGCTTTTTCCCCGCAAAGCCGCTCGGCTGTTACGGCGACGGCGGCGCGGTGATGACCGATGACACGGAATTGATGCGCGCCATGCGGTCCCTTCATATCCACGGCTCTGGCACAGATAAATATGATAATGTGCGGGTCGGTTTGAATTCCCGTCTTGATACATTGCAGGCGGCGGTATTGCTCGCGAAATTTGAGGTATTTGAGCAAGAGATTGAGATGCGAAACCGCGTGGCCGCGCGCTATGTTGACGGTCTTGCGTCATACGTCTTGCGTGTGCCACAGCTCGGTAACGCCATCAAAAATACATGGGCGCAGTTCACGATTGAAGTCGAAAATCCAGACGCTTTACAAGCGGCTTTGCGCGATAAAGGCGTCCCAACAGCACGGTATTATCCGCGTCCTATCCACAAACAAACCGCCTATAGCGACTACCCTGTAGAAGGTGGGCGGCTTAATAAGACGGAAGACGCCATGACCAAAGTCATCGCGCTACCGATGTATCCTGATCTTGATGTGGCGACGCAAGACTACATAATTGAGGCGATTAAATCCGCGTAAAGTGATTTAATTCACACATTATCTCACGGCGTCAGGGTGGCAAAAACCACTTTAAAGGACGCCGCCATGAGCCAGACCTCCACTCGTTTCCATCTGCCCTATATCCTGCCAAGTCAGGCGCAAAAGCACGTCACCCATAATGAAGCCATTCGCGCGCTTGACGCGCTGCTGCATGTCAGTGCTGTCTCGCGCGAGATTGAAAGCGTGCCGACAGACCCGCAAGAGGGCGACACTTATATCTTAGGCGCCGCGCCGCAAGACGCCTTTGAAGGGGCGGCCAATAAACTCGCCCATTTCGTGGACGGGGCGTGGATGTTCTACACGCCTGTCAACGGATTAATTGCTAATATTGAAGATGAAGCCATCTGTATCATTTGGCGCGAAGAGAGCTGGCAAACGCTCGCAACGGGCGAGGGCGGCACGATTGATGTTACGACGCTATCATTTGAGACATTCGGCATTAACGCAAGCGCCGATGCGTTTAACCGCCTCGTTCTAAATTCCGCGGCGAGCCTATTTAATCACGACGGCGCGGGGCATCAACTGAAAATAAATAAGGCGAGTTCGATGGAAACCGCATCACTGCTCTATCAAACCGATTTCTCAGGTCGTGCGGAAATGGGCTTGGCAGGCGATGATGATTTCAGTGTCAAAGTCAGCGGCGACGGCAGCACTTTCAAAACGGCAATGGCGATTGACCGCGTGAGCGGCACGGCGGAATTCCCAAACTCACCCCATCTTATCCAACCTGTTATTTTTAATATGTATGGTGATGGGGGTCGATTTGGCGGTAAGCCAGAACCGCTTGATGTGAGATTAAACGGTGCGTTTGTGGCGCCCGATTACATCAGACCTTTTAACGGCGCAGTCTTGTCTGAAGGTAATAAATTCATCGATAATTCGGATAATTTTGGCGGTAACCGTGGCCAAATGCCAGATCATATGGCTGCGCTCGCTGCGCGGTTTAAAACAGGCGCGTCAAATAGCGTGCTGCGATACGGCACAGAATTTTATACACTTGCCGTGAATGCAGGGTCAGGCGCGGCGGGTGCAATGACGGTGGGCGACGTTACGGGATATCTCTCGATAGGGGGGCTGCGTTTTCCAATGCCGCCGCGCTACACGCTTTCAATGTGGATTCGCGTATCGTCTGGGGCGTGCTTGGTTGGGGATACAGCGCCCACGCGGCTCTTGATTGACGGGGTCGAGGTAAGCGGCAATAGCGCGCTGCCCGATGATAATGACTGGCATCATATAGAGCGGCTTGTGTCTTATACGCCTAATCAATTCGTGGGCTATGAAGCGAACCCTTACCGCATTTACGCCACGCAAGGTGCGAATTTTGAGCTGGCCGCGCCTGTCTTATTTCCAGGTAATCTTGCGACAAATGCGGATCAGCCAACAGGCATTGTGAACGCGCTCACCGCCTTTATGTAGCCCGCCCGTCTGTCAAGGTCGCAATGACGGGCGCCATAGCTTCGTCAAAATAAACATAGCGCTGTTTTAACGACAATACGGCTTTACGCGCGTGTTCGACTTTGGACGGTGCGTCCGCAAGCGCACACAAAAGATCCGCGAGGGCACTTGGGTCATCAAAAGAGGTTGAGAAGGCTGCGCCTCTTTCAAGCAGAGGTGCCGCTGTTTCCACACCCAGATTAACAATCACGGGTGTGCCCATAGAAATCGCGTCTCCCCATTTATTCGGAATGGCATAGCGATTGATACGGATTTTAGGGTCGTAAAATGTCAGCACGGCATCAGACGTTTTATACTCGGCCATAGACTGTAAATGCGTCAGAGAGCCGAGGTAAGTCACAAAGGGATGTGAGAAAAAAGCAGGTGGCTCAGCGGTCAAATTCCCAACGGCGACTTTGAAAGCAATGTCATCGCGGCCGCGATTGGCGAGTTCTCTCACCGCGCCGTCAATCAGGGTGAGGCCACGTGTTGGGTCGAGCCAGCCATTGACGTACACACGCAGCTTAGCGGTTTGAGACTTAGTTTCCGCGTCACGCGCAAGCGCTTCGGCCTGCTGTATTTGCGGCTCACTCGGCATATTAAAAACTTCGACCATTTTTTGGGTACTATAGTCATAACGCGCCGTACTGGGGATGATATGGGCGAGCGCGTCTCGCGAAACTTTACGTTCAAAAAATGTCAGGAATTTTTCAACCGGTTTTGGTAGCGGAAAAATTAGCACAAATCTATCCGCGTCATCAAAGACATATTTCACGCGGCGGCGCAGACGGCTCGCGCACCAAATCGGCAGGGCGGTTTCAAGCCCAAGCGCGTAAATGCGTTCTGGCGCACGAAAGAGCACAAAAAAGAAGACGCGCACCATCCACCAGAGGTAATAAAGACGCGCTTTTTTACTGCGGTAGCCGCCGCCGCTCATGAGAGCTTTATTGACAACGACCCCGTCCATACCCTCTGCGAGCGGTTCGCCGTCAACGCGCTCCCACCCATAATATTCAAGCGGGTGAGCTGTCTGCGAAAGCAGCTTCATGGTCTTGGCAAGCCGCACACGTTTGGCAGGAACACCAGAGGGCGCAATGATATAAATTGTGGAAAGTGTCATAACTTAAGTCGTCTGTATTGGGTAAAGGGCAAATCGCTCTCGCACCACGGACAGTCCTGCCACTGTGCGAAGTATCCAATTAATAAGATTGGCAATGGCCACAGCAAAAATCACGGCGAGGCCAGCCTCTGAGAGCCCCCAGGCAAGGATTGGAAAGAGCAAGGCAAAAATTAAAAACGCAGCAGAAATGTTCCTGAGCTGCGGCTTGCTCGCGGTGATGCCGACAAAATTACTCGGGATGATATAAAGAAGACGTATGCAGGATGTGAGGCTTAGCAGTACTGCGAGGATTATCGGCGTTTGCACCTCACCGTAGATTATATATCCTAAAATATGTCCCCCGAAAACTAAGCAAGGCCATACCAAAATGAGCGCCACAACAATCCAAATCTTAAAGCGTTTCAAGAGACGAATTGCGCGCGCTTCATTTTGGCGCAAAGCCGGTCCAACGACAGCCGCCACATATTGATTGACCATGACACCTGGAAATAAAAATAAAATCACGCTTTTAAAATAGAGCGCGACATCCGCCGTGGAGCCAAGTGTGCGCACAACAAGGCTCTCGCCATATGAGGCAATAGCGAGTGACAAGGCCGCCATAAAATAACTACTTCCAATTATATAAATGTCTTTGACCTCTGAAATATCTTTATGGATGGAGATTAGTTCTATTTTTGGCTTGAGACGCCAAAATAAGAGACCAATAATCAGAAAGCCTATCCCGTATGCAGCAATCAAGAGTGTCGAAAGCTCCGCTTTTTGAGTTGTAAAAAAGAAGATAACGCCGATAAGAAACGTTATTCGCCAAGCACCGTTTGAAAGATAGGCCGCCGTCATTAAAAGATTTGTGCGCCACCATTGAAACGACAGGGCTGAAGCTGCAAAGCCGACAATCACGCACATGCCAACAATGATGCTTGGTGTGTAGCCTAAGATATAACCAACTAAGCTTGCGGTCACGGCGACTAATGAAATATTAAAAAAGGATGTTTTAGCAATGAGTTTAGCCGCTTGTGGTTCTCTGATGAGTTGTTGGTCAAATCCGAATATCGCAAATGTGCCACCAATCATCATAAAGGCATTTAAGGTCGCCCATTGCGCAATGGCGTCAACACTGGCGTGACGGGTGATGAGAACATTAGCAATATACATTGCCCCCACACCCATAAAAAATGTTACCAAAGACGGTAATGCTTTTTTTGCCAAGTTATGATGACGTGAGACTGTCATAATTTATGGCGTGGTAGGGTTTTGCAAATTCGCCAACATGGAATTAAACGCGCGCGAATAATTCGTCAGCATGTACATCAGACCCTTTACGGTCTTTGAGTTCTAATCCCGCTGAAATGATTAAATCTCTAATGTCACCCAGCGTATCTGAATCGCTCGTATTTTCTGACATTTCAATAACAATTCTGTCTGTTCTGTCTAAAAGTCCTGACGCTTTTAGCGCCAAAATTACATTCTTTTCGACGCCCTCAACATCAATTTTCATGCAAAACCTGTCAGTGGATTGTACGATATTTGAGATATCTTTAGGGCCTAAAAGCGAAATACGTGTACCTGTTGCGTCATATTGATTGACCATAGAGGCAGCCCCGCTGCGGTGGGCGGCGCGGTTAAGCGTCGCGGACACACTTCCACTATCAAAAATGCCCGCACACCATGCTCGCGCATTTTCAGCTCCGTTGATCATGAGATTTTGTTGCAAATACTGAAAGGTTTCTGGATTAGGTTCAAAGCTATGAACCTTGCCCTCAAAATGCTCATAAAGCGCGCAAGAAAACAAACCAATATTGGCGCCAATATCTAAAAAAGTCAGAGAAGGGTCTGCTGCACGCAAAGCATTCATAACGAAGTCGCCGTAATTTTCCCTCACAATCATATGATATGTCGCGTCCAGTTTGGGCCCCCGTAATTGAATACCATAAGTCTTCGCGCTGTCCGAGAATAAAAGCCCGAGTCGTGAGGCGCGGTAAATGCGAGGAAGCAAAGAAGCCATAAAATATCTCAAAAGTGTTTGTAAGCGGACAGCAAAGAACCGTAATTATATTTGGCGGTGATTATAACAGTTTACTGTCTAAAACTAGCAAATTTCATACCATAGTTTGACAGTGATAGTCTTTATACCAGTCCACAAACGCTTCGATACCCTCTCGCAAAGGTGTTTTTGCGCGTGCACCGATTAAGGCCTCAAGGGCGCTTGTGTCGGCATAGGTGTCCTCCACATCCCCTTTTTGCAATGGCAGAAGAATTTTCTCAGCCTGCCGCCCTGTGGCGCGTTCAATTTCGCCAATGAAATCTGACAGAGCCGTCGGTTGACCGTGGCCAATATTATAGATCCTAAACGGTGCGTTGGCGCTATTGGGGGTAGGGGCCTCTGGGTTCCAATCTGGGTCTGGGGCGGCGGGGTGTTCGCTGACAGCTATCAGGGCCTCGGCGATATCTTCGACATAAGTAAAATCTCGCGAATGACGCCCATTGTTAAAAACTTTAATTGGTACGCCGTCGATGATGTTTTTGGTAAAGAGCCACGGCGCCATATCAGGCCGCCCCCACGGGCCGTAGACGGTAAAAAACCGCAAGCCCGTCGTCGGGAGGCGGTAAATATGGCTGTAACTATGCGCCATCAGTTCATTGGCGCGCTTGGTTGCCGCGTAAAACTGTACGGGGTGGTTCACGCCATGTGTCTCTGAAAATGGCATCTCGCGATTTGCGCCGTAAACACTTGACGTCGAGGCATAACATAAATGCCCGACGTCATTTTGTCGGCAGGCCTCAAGGATATTCGTGAATCCGACAATATTTGATTGCACATAAGCGAGCGGATTTTCGAGACTATAGCGTACACCTGCTTGGGCGGCGAGATGTATGACGCGTTCTGGTCTCACATGCTTAAAGTGTGACATCACCGTGTCCGTATCCGCGATATCAACCTGCTCAAAGGTCAGTGAACTGCCCGTTTCTTTGGAGACCCGCTCAAGATCCGTGCGCCGCGCCTGCTTTAGCGCGGGGTCATAATAGTTATTAAAATTATCAACGCCCACGACGCTCACGCCTTGTTCTAAGAGCTGCCGCGCCGTGTGATAGCCGATAAACCCTGCCGCGCCTGTGATGAGAATTGTCATGACCGTGCTTTAGGGCGCTTGCGCGCTGATGTAAATCACGTCGCTCATGCGTTGCTGTGCAATCCAAGCCCCCATATTCCGACGTAAAAAGGTCAGCGCATAAATGCTTATTGCTTTGGGAACGTGCGTTCCCACATCCTGATTATAGGAGTAAGACGATGTCCCAGACTGAATACGCCATCCCTGAGGATGCAAGCCTGATGATTTTAGACGATGACGGCCCGTTTCGCACGCGCCTTGGACGCGCGATGGAACAGCGCGGATTTTCTGTTACGACGGTCGAGTCAATTTCTGAAGCGCGCGCTCATCTCGCGACTCACGCCCCCGCATTCGCTGTCCTTGATATGCGGCTTGAGGACGGTAACGGCCTTGATATGGTCGATCATATTCGTAATGCGCGCGAGGACTGCAAAGTCGTGCTGCTGACGGGATATGGCAACCTTGCGACGGCCGTCTCTGCAATAAAACGCGGTGCAGTTGATTATCTCGCAAAGCCAGCGGATGCTGATGATGTCTGCAAAGCGTTGCTCGCCTCTGGGTCGGACGCGCCAGAGCCGCCTGAAAATCCGATGTCAGCAGACCGCGTCAGGTGGGAACATATTCAACGCGTATACGAACTTTGCGGCAAAAACGTTTCGGAGACGGCGCGTCGGCTGAACATGCACCGGCGTACGCTGCAACGGATTCTTGCCAAACGTGCGCCGCGATAGCGCCAATCAATCGCTTAAGACCGAAGTCTCAAAGGCATAGCCTGCGGAGCGGACGGTGCGAATCGGGTCGTGGCCGCCCATAGACTTGAGAGCTTTTCGCAATCGTCCAATATGGACGTCGACCGTACGCGCTTCGACATAAACATCGCGGCCCCAGACCTTATCTAGAAGTTGCTCGCGTGAATAGACACGACTTGGCGAGCGCATAAAATGCTCAAGCAATCGAAATTCTGTGGGTCCCAAGTGAAGGTCTTGGCCGGCATATTTTACGCGCATGGCTTTGAGATCAATTTCAAGCGTGCCGTGGCGGATGACATCTTCGAGCAAAGACGGGGCTGAGCGGCGGATAACGGCGCGCACTCGGGCCAGAAGCTCGGGCACAGAAAACGGCTTCACGATATAATCATCTGCCCCAAAATCGAGCCCTGTGACTTTATCAGCTTCCTCTCCGCGTGCGGTCAGCATGATGATAGGCGTTGCGCGCGTCTCGTCTCTGCGGCGAAGGCGGCGGCAGACTTCAACCCCAGACAGCTTAGGCATCATCCAATCGCAAATAATAAAATCTGGCGTACGCTCGGAGGCCATAAGCAACCCCATCTCACCATCTGTGGCGAGCCCGACCTCATAGCCCTCTTTTCGAAAATTATACTCAAGCAGGGTGAGGATGGCGTCTTCATCCTCTATAACCAAGACATAAGGTTTCACAAAAATCCTTTGCCTTAAATGTCGCCGTCAACCTGTTGCAAGGCTTCCAGTACAAGCGCGCGGCCATGAACAGAGAAATAGACAATCTCTGCAATATTCGTCGCGTGGTCGCCAACACGTTCAAGATTTTTGGCAACAAATAAAAGTCCTGTACAGGCCTGAATATTGCGGTGGTCTTCCATCATATATGTCAGGAGTTCGCGAAAGAGCGAAGCATAAAGCGAATCGACATCTTGATCTTGGAGCCAAACATCAACGGCCTTGTCGGCATCCTCATTGAGGAGCGCGTCAAGCGCGGATTTAAGCTGCACTTTGACAAGTTTTCCCATGCGGGCCACACCACGAGATAGATCAAGTTTCTCAGATTCGTTAATTGTCATGGCGCGGCGCGCTATGCCCTCCGCCAAATCACCGATGCGTTCCAAATCATTAGCGGCGCGGATAGCCCCGACAACGCGGCGCAAATCAGCCGCCATAGGGTGGCGCAAAGCCAGCATACGTAAGGCATCTGCATCAATCTGCTCTTGCAAATTATTGACAATTATGTCGCGTTCAATGACCTCTTTAGCAAGATTAGAATCGCGTTTTTTAATCGCGCGCACAGCGTCGACAATCATGCTTTCCACTTGTCCACCCATTTGAGATAGCGCGTCTGTCAACGTGTTTAGATCTTCGTCATATCCTTGCACAATGTGCTCTGCCTGTTGTTGCATTTTCGGCCTTTCGGGTGGGCGTAACTATCTTATGTGAGATGTTTATAACAGAATTATGAAAGTTTTGCGAAAGCTAATTTTATCGCTATCACCACTATTAATAGCGGGGTCTTTTTCTAATTTTGCTGTGTCACAGAAGGGCTGAGGGGCAGAATGAGCGTGAACTCAGTCCCCGTCTCTTGTGGGTCTTGTTCTGGCTTATCGACGTCACCTGAAAGGCTCTCAAGCAGAAGGTTTTCAGCCTGGGCCTGCGCGCTCACGCTTGAGACTAAAAGCCCGCCGCGATGACGCAGGGCGATGTGTTTCACAATCGCGAGGCCAAGCCCCGTCCCTTTATCTTGAGATATTCTATCGCCCGCAATACGGTAAAACCGCTCGCCGAGGCGCGGAATATGTTTGGCTGCAAATCCAGGGCCGTAATCTCTAAAACGAATGAGCGCGTAGCCGTTTTCAGAAGGTTGCGGGATAACAATCTGCCTGTTTTTTGCCAATGGCCGCGTCAGACCCTCCTCGCTTGAGAGCGCCTGCGGTGTTGGGGCCATAAAATCTTGCGAGCGCCATTGCTTTGTCGCGCTCACGCTCACACTGACTTGCTTACCTTTTGGCGTCATTTTTACGGCATTGTCGATAATGTTGAGGCAGAGTTGGACAAGTTCGTCCTGATGTCCTTTCACTTTGAGTGTCTTGGGACCATCGGAGCTTAAGATCACGCCGCGCGTTTTCGCTAGAGGCAGAACTGTATCAAGGGCCACCTTCACCGCCGCGCTTATATCAGCGGTCGCGCTTGGGGCGATATGTTCACTTTGTTCAATTTGGCGAAGTGAGAGGAGGTCATTTATAAGGCGCTGCATGCGCTCTGCTTGACCCTGCATAATGGCGAGAAATTTTGTGCGGGCTTCGGGGTCATCTTTGGCGTGACCGCGCAGGGTTTCAATATAACCCAGAAGTGAAGCGACGGGCGTCTTCAACTCATGTGAGGCATTGGCAAGAAAATCGCCTTGCGTGAGCGCAAATTTCACAAGATCGGTCACGTCATAAAACACAATCATAGCGAAGCGTCGCGGCGGGCTGTCTGCGTTTGCAACCTCAATCGGGGTCGCCGTTACGCGTAGATGCCTGTCCACAGGAACGCTTGAGTGATAATCGACTGCTTCACCGTCCTGCCCTATAAGAATGGCCTTCACCAGCTCTGTCACAGACGGGTCTCTCAAAACGGTTGAGAGGCGCCGTCCAAATGGCGTTTTTCCAAAAAGCACCGTAGCGGCCTTATTGGCGTAAATAATCTGCTCGCGAGAATTCACAATCCAAACCGCTTCGGACAAATTATCGGCAATCGCACGTTGATTAAATATCTGCACCTCTGCGCTAGTCTCTAGACCTGTTGTATTGGCTACCTTGTGCGGACTTTCCAGCCTGCCATATATCTCGACGCCAAGGCAAAAGGTCAGCATCGACACCAAAATCGGTAAAAACGGTGCATTCAGCACAGCGCCGAGTCCCAGAATAATCAGTAGCCCAAGGAGGCAAAGCATAGCCCTATCAAACCCTGTCAGTTTTGTAGGCGTTTCTGGCGCTGTGCCCAAAATATGGCTCCTCTGACGGGGCGCTCAGACTTCTCTGACCGCGACAAAAATCAAAATCTGATACCGCACTTAATAGAGCGCTTTAATTATGACAAGAAATTATCATGACGAGATGAAAAATCGGCTTTAAGGTGGGGATCTCCATATAATCAAGCTAATATTTATTGTTTTTCAATAATAATTAGTTGACTTTCACTAAATTTCGTGGCTATGAGAGGTTAAAGACGCGCAATAGATTATAGCATCCCGACAGACGGGACTTGACCTAAGAGAAACCCAACTATGTCTCAAATGCCGATACATAATGTTCACCCTACATCAGCCGCGCGGCGCCTAAGATTACACGCGGCTATGTCGACCGCGATGACCTCTGTTTTTTTGCTATCTGGATGCGCAACATTTGACAAACTTAAGCCTGAGGCGACGGTTATTAGCGCTGATGTGCCTGTCTCGCCTGTAGGGGCAGCGGGGGAGGGGGCTAATACAAGATGGGTCGAAGCCGCACCGGCTGATTTGCCGCGTACTGATTGGGTTGCGGGGTTCTCTGATCCTGTGCTTGACGGTCTTGTTTCGCGCGCCCTAGCCGCCAATAGTGATATTCGCCAAGCGGAAGCCCGCTACCGCGCCGCCCTTGCGCGTCTTGATATTTCAGAGGCCAATCTCTTGCCAAGTGTTAATGCGAGCACACGGGTGTCGCGCAGTGAAAACATTGGCAATCTCATCAATAGTCCCGACCAGGGCGCTGTGCCTGATATTGAGGGAGAATTTAATCCTGCCCTATTTGATCTTGGCGGCGGCATAAGCTCTGGCCAAACGGGTCTGGGCGGCGGAGTCAATGCCAGTTGGGAGTATGATCTTTGGGGCCGAATCCGCGACGGCGTTGAAAGTTCGGCACTTGAGGCAGGTGCGAGCAATGCTGATTATGCGGGTGTGCGCCTCGCTATCGCTGCGCGGGTGACGCAAAACTGGTTTGATCTGATTGAAGCGCGACTTTTATCTGAGCTCTCAGAGCGAGAGGTCGAGACGCAAGCGCGGGCGCTTCGCCTTACGACGCGTCGTTTTGAGGGCGGCGTGACGGGCTCCTCAGACGTGCGTCTTGCGCGGTCTGCTTTGGCCAATGCAAAAGCCGTCCAAGCCAGTCGTCGGCAGCGCCAATCTGCGCTTGTAAGAAGCCTTGAAGTTCTTCTGCGTGAATATCCTGACGAGACATTGACGGCGTCCGCTGATTTGCCACGTCTCCCTGAACTGTCGGGCGCAGGCGGGCCTGCTTTTGTATTGCGTCACCGCCCTGATTTACTCGCGGCAGAGCGGCGTATGCAGGCGGCGGGACTTCAAGTTGATGTGGCGCGCAAAGCCTTGCTTCCAAGCCTATCGTTTAACGGAGGCGCAAATTTAAGTGGCTCTGCGCTAAATAATATTTTTGATCTAGATAGGCTTGTTGCCGACATTGCGGGCGGGCTGACCGCGCCGATTTTTCAAGGCGGACGTTTGAAAGCCAATATTGTGCAGCAAGAAGAAATTCTGCGTCAGCAACTCGAAGGTTATGCGGGCACAGCGCTGCAAGCTTATCTTGAAGTTGAAAACGCGCTAGACGCAGATAATCGTCTCGCCGAACGTGAAGCGGCGCTACGTGTTTCATTGGAGGAAGCGGTCAAAGCGGAAGAGCGCCTTGAGCTGCGTTATACAGAAGGTCTGACAACAATTTTACAATTGCTAGACAGTCAATCGCGCCGCTTAAATGCGGAAAGCCAGTTAATTAGCGCGCGCAAGGAGCGACTTGCCAATCGGGTGCGTTTGCATGTCGCGCTGGGCGGAGGGGATATTACGCGATCCGCGCAACTCCCTATCGGACAAATTGCACAGCAGGGCAGCGTGACGCCGCCTCTTGCCAAACAATCCTTGCCCTAAGGGTAAATAAATATTGCCTAGGGGTAAATGAATTTGCTTTCAGGGCGCAAAATCACCGCGTCTTTAGCCTGTCAGTTTAGGGCGCAGTGGTGTATATAAAGGCAAAGCCCTAAGGCTTGCCAGTTATAGAAAGAGTATCATGAGTACAGATACAGCAACGAATAAAACTGCTGCGCCCAAGAAACGGGCTTGGCTTCGTAAGACACTCGTCATTCTCGTGCCAATTTTAATTTTTGCCTTCGCCTTTTTCGGCCTTTTTGCCATGC
The DNA here is from genome assembly GCA_938007945.1 of uncultured Caulobacterales bacterium. Taxonomy (GTDB): domain Bacteria; phylum Pseudomonadota; class Alphaproteobacteria; order Caulobacterales; family Maricaulaceae; genus Fretibacter. Next base: position 12,156 of record CALLME010000114.1, on the reverse strand, counting down.
AGGCAGGCAAGCAAAAGCCAGAGGTGCAAAAGCGCCGCGATCCGACGCTGGCTGTGATGGCTGTGCCCGCTTTCCGCGAAACTGTTGTGCTTGATGTCGTTGTGCAAGGTCAGACGCGCCCGCGCACCCAAGTGGATATGTCACCTCAAGTGGGCGGCAAAATTATTTACGTCTCGCCGCAATTTGTGGCAGGCGGGCAATTCTCCAAAGGCGATACACTGCTCCGTCTAGAGCAAGCAGATTATCAAGTCGCTGTCTTGCGCGCCGAAGCGGCTGTCGCGCGGGCGGAACAAGTCGTCGTACGCGAAAAGGCCGAAGGTCAGATAGCCGCAGAAGATTGGAAAGATCTGGGTCGCGGCGGTGCACCGTCTGCGTTGACTTTACGTAAGCCGCAACTCGCTGAAGCTGAAGCGAGCCTTAAATCTGCGCAAGCCGATCTGGATAATGCAAAACTTCAATTAGGCCGCACATTTATTCGCGCGCCTTTTAACGGCCGTATCAGTGAACGTTTTGCAGATATCGGACAATTTGTTGGGCCAGGCACGCGTCTTGCACAGATTTTTTCAACTGAATCAGTTGAAGTTCCGCTCTCAATTAATGACGCTGACCTCACGCGTCTTGCCTTACCCGTCTCGATGAGTGCGAGTGATAAAACAGCCAATCTCGACGTGACACTTTCCGCTGTCATTGCGGGTGAGCGGCGCGAATGGGCTGGCAAAATTGTGCGCACAGGCGGGGTTTTTGATCCGCAGACTCGGACCATTTCTGCTATCGCCGAAGTTAAAGACCCGTTTGGCAAAGGCATGTCAAAAGACGGCTTTCCGCTCCCGCCCGGCTTGTTCGTAGAGGCCGAAATTCTGGGTCAAACTTTGGAAGACGCGATTGTCATCCCGCGCGACAGTCTGCGTCCCGAAGACAAGGTTTATGTTGTAGATGATAAAGGCGAAGCGCAATCGCGTGACGCGGTTGTGCTGGATACGAACGCTGACCGCGCGGTTATCGCAAGCGGTGTTGAGCCAGGTGAGCTTGTCATTATCTCTCCGCTTGAGAAGTCACAAATTTCGCTAAAGTTTAAAGTGCTCGACGCCAATGACCCGACAAAAATTCTGATTGAGCCGCCTAAGCCTGATTGGATGAAAGAAAAAGAAAAGGGTGAGAAGAGCGCCGAGTCAGAAAAAAAATCGGAAAAGAAAAGTTTCTTTGGGCGTCGTAAAAAAGATGACGACTCGGAGAAGAAAAAAGATGTCGATAAAGACAACGAAAAGCCAGCCAAGAAAGCTGATGCCAAAGTGGAGGGAAGTAAACCATGAAGAATTTGATTTCTTGGTGGGTTAAAAATTCAATCGCAGCCAATCTTTTGATGGTGGCGATTTTCCTGATGGGGATTTACGGCTTTTTCAAACTTGAACGTGAGTTTATTCCTGCGCCAAAAGTGACCACAATCAGCGTGTCAGGTTCATGGCTTGGGGCCTCGCCGATTGATATCCAAGAGCAAATTATTTCACGCATAGAGCAATCAATTGAGGGCATTGATGGCGTCAATTATATTGAGGCGCGCGCTCGCGAAGGCAACGGCACAGTCACCGTGCACGTCTTGGTCACGGCAAATTTTGACCGTGTGCTAGATGAAGTGAAAGCGCGCGTTGACGGTATCAATAATTTGCCACCAGATGCCTTCCGACTGACCACGCGGCGCGGCGATTTCGAAATAGATTACCTCTATATGGCGCTTTACGGCGAAACGGGTACAGATCGTAAAGTCTTGCAACGATTGGCAGTCGATATTGAAAAAGAAATGGCAAAACTGCCCGGCGGCGAGCTGACCCAAATGATTACGAAGCTCGAAGAGGAAATTACAATCGAAATTTCCGAAACGGATTTGCGTCGCTTTAACCTCACATTTTCAGATGTCGCGCGCGAAATCTCTGCGAGTTCGCTTAATTCGTCTTCAGGGGAAGTGCGCACATCTGCGGGTAGCTTGCAGCTCAGGACACGTAATCTCGCCAATAGTAAATCCGAGTTTGAAGATATCATTGTCCGACAAAGCGCGGATGGCGGCACGGTGCGCGTCAAAGATATTGCGCGCGTCATTGACGGCTTTGAAGATTTTGATTTCTATTCCGAATATAAAGGCAAGCCCGCCATGTTCCTGCGCGTGCTCTCACCAGAGAAAGCCAATATCACTCGCTCAGGGAAGGCGTTTGAGAAATATATAGAAGAACGCAATAAGACTTTACCGCCAGGCATTGAACTTGAAATGTGGGCGAATATGGCGGACGGATTTGGCGGCATGATGGCGCTCATTTTCTCAAATGCGTTGTTGGGCATGGTCCTCGTCCTTATTTTCCTTTGCTTATTCCTGCGTCCCAAAGTGGCGGCTTGGGTCAGTATCGGTATTCTGACAGCCTTCACAGGCGCGCTTGCTATCGCCCCTGTTATGGGCATCACATTTAATATCTTCTCGGTCTTCGCCTTTTTGCTTGTGATTGGGATTATTGTCGACGACGCGATTGTGGTCGGAGAGTCTATTCACTTACATGTTGAAAACGGGGTTAGCGGTCAACGCGGCGCGATTGCAGGCGCCAATATGGTGGCTAAGCCTGTCTTTTTTGCTGTGCTGACCACCATGCTCGCCTTCACCCCTTGGGCGTTGCTCAGCGTTTCGGCTGTGACGATTACGTCCCAAATCACTTTTGTCGTCGTGGGTGCGCTGCTTTTCTCACTCGTCGAAGCCTTTTTTATTCTGCCAGCGCATTTGGGTCACCTGAAGCCTGTCAACAAAAACTCTCCCAACCGCATCATGCGTTTCCAAGAAAGGATTTCGCAAAGCCTTGTGAATTTTTCTGAGCGTTATTTCCGTCCTGTTGCGGGCTTTTGTATTCGTTACCGTTACGCCACATTCTCGACCTTTATCGCGCTTTTCATCTTGTCCTTTGGTGCGATGAAATACGGTTATGCCAAATGGAGTCCTGACGGAAATGTGGCGGGCGATATGATGCAAGTTAATATTTCTTTCCCAGAAGGCACGCCATTCTCTCGATTGTCACAAGCCCAAGAGCAATTGGCTCAAGCGGCGGCAGACCTTAATGAAAATGCTAAAAAAGATTTCGGCGTGGATTATGTTGTTATCCCAAGCCCAGGCAGTTTCGCCGCGCAAAACCGTGTGCAAGCCTTTATGGGGCTGGCCCCACTTGAAAAGCGCACAACAATCACAAACAAAATGATTGAGGAGAAGTTCGAAAGCTATCTCGGCGAGTTCCCAGACGCCTACCGTGTTTCGATTAATGCGGGGGGTAGCGGCGGTGGTGGTCGTGGGCTTTTCTTCGGCGTTGGCGCAAAACAATCAGAAACACTGCGTCTTGCCATTGAAGACCTCAAAGCCCAATTTGATACTTATACAGGTGTCGCGCGCACATGGGACAATTTTGAAAGCTCAGCACAAGAAATGCAGTTTGAGCTTAAGCCTGGCGCGCAGTCGCTGGGCATTACGCTCGCAACCGTATCGCAGCAAGTGCGAGAAGCCTTCTTTGGCCGCGAAGTGCAGCGTCTACCGCGTAACGGCGAGGATGTCCGCGTGGTTGTGCGCTATCCTAAAGAAGCGCGCGAGAGCATTGATACGCTCCGTAATCTGCGCATTCGGACACCGTCTGGTGTTGAGGTGCCGCTCTATGAAGTCGCAGATGTCACCTTTGCGCCTGGCGTGACGCGGATTAATCGACGCAACCGCAAGCAAGTGGCTTATACGGGTGCGGTTATCCGCGGCGGCCCAGAAGTGCGTCAAGAGATTATGTCTGATTTGGAAGAAAACTTCTTGCCTGAATGGAATATCCGTTACCCAGATGCAGAACGTATTTTGGTGGGTCAAGATGAAGAGCAAAAACGGCAATTCCGCGAACTTATCTCTTATGGGCTGATTGTTCTGGTTATTATGTATATGATGCTCGCCATTGCGTTTAAGAGCTATAGTCAACCTTTCCTGATTTTGGTCGCTATTCCCTTTGCCTATGTTGGTATGGTGGCAGGCGCGGTGATGACTGGTATCCCCGTCTCCATCATGTCCATATTCGGCTTTTTTGCGGCGGCGGGTGTGGCGATTAATGATAACCTCGTGCTGATTGATTATGTCAATAGGCTGCGCGCGCGAGGTGTGGGGGCTTATCAGTCCATGGTCGATGCCTGTGTGGCGCGTTTTCGCCCAATCTTGCTCACGTCACTGACAACATTTGTGGGTATCTTACCGATGCTCGCGGAACGGTCGTCACAAGCTGAGTTTTTAAAACCGCTTGTCGTGGCGCTTGCCTTTGGGGTTCTGTTTGACTTCTTCCTGACCCTCTTCCTTGTCCCTGCCATGTTTGCCATGGGTGTGGATGTCGGACGGTTCTTCAAAGGTCTATGGACAGGTGAAAAACAGCCAAAACTTGGTTCGACATATGATCCAAATATTACACTCGCGCTTGACGAGATTGAACTTGATGAGCCCACGCCCGCGCCACAACAGAGCGGACAGGGCGCGCTACCTGCTGAATAAAATCATAATAAAAATAACCGAGACTAAAATAAGGGACTTTACCATGACATTTAAACATCTTTTGGGCGCGAGCTGTTTGGCGCTCACACTTTCACTTGCCGCTTGTGCGCCAAGTGAGACGTCAAAAACAGAGACAGCTGAAACAAAGACGACAAAAACGGCGGCTGTAAAAACCCCAAAACTCGGCAGCTTTGGTGTGGCGCTTGAAAACATGGATACAAGCGTCAAGCCAGGCGATGATTTCTTCCGCTACGTCAATGGTACTTGGCTTAAAAATACAGAAATCCCCGCCGATAAATCTAATTATGGCAGCTTTAACGTCCTTGGTGATCTCTCAAATGATCGCGTCAAAGCCATTATCGAAACAGCGGCCGCGAAGAACGCACCTAAAGGCTCAGAAGAACAAAAAATCGGTGATTTTTATGCCGCCTTTATGGATCAAGACGCGATTGAGGCGGCGGGTCTTGATTCTGTGAAAGCTGATCTTACACGCATTGCGGACGTCAGCTCACGCGCGGAAGCGGCGGCGCTGATGGGTGATCCGACAATGTCTTTGCGTGCGCCTGTCGGCGGCTGGGTCGATGTCGATGTCAAAGATATTGAGAATTACATTTTTTATATGAGCCAAAGCGGGCTGGGTATGCCCAATCGCGACTATTATTTTGATGAGGGCGAAAAGGCCGACACGCTTCGCGCCGCTTACGTCGATTATCTTGAAAAAATGCTGACATTTGCGGGCCGTGATAAGGCGCGTGAACGCGCACAACAGGTGATGGCCTTTGAAACCGCCATGGCGAAATCGCATTGGACAAATGAAAAATCTCGCAATCGCAGCCTGACTTACAACAAAGTCAGCCGTGCTGAACTTGATGACTACGCTCCAGGGTTTCCGTGGGACGCCATGCTTAAAGCGTCAGGATTGAATGACCAAAGCCATTTCATTTTACGCCAAAACGACGCCATTCAAGGTGTGTCCAAGACTTTTGGCAAGACAGATCTTGATGTGCTGCGTGACTACATGCTGGCCAATTATGTGGGTAATATGGCGCCTTACCTACCGCGCGAAATTGATCAAGCACGTTTTGATTTTTACGGAACAGCCCTACGCGGCACCAAAGAACAGCGTGACCGTTGGAAACGCGGCGTCAGTCAAATTGATGGCTTTATGGGCGAGATGGTCGGTAAAGTTTATGTCGAGAAGTTCTTCCCGCCTGATAGCAAAGCAAAAATGGATGACCTGATTGAAAATCTCCGCGCAGCCTTCAAAGACGGCATTGAAGGCCTTGAATGGATGGGTGAGGAAACAAAAGTCGAGGCCCAAGATAAGCTTGCGAAATTTAATCCCAAAATCGGCTACCCCGATGAATGGACAGATTACAGCTCGCTTGAGGTGGACCGCGACGATTTGATTGGGACAGTTAAATCAGCGAATGCGTGGCAGTTTAACGACATGATTTCTAAACTTGGCGGCCCGATTGACCGCGGGGAGTGGGGCATGAACCCTCAGACTGTCAATGCTTATTACCGTCCGTCTTTGAACGAGATTGTGTTCCCTGCCGCCATTTTACAAGCGCCTTTCTTTGACCCTAATGCCGACCCCGCTGTAAATTACGGCGGTATTGGCGCAGTGATTGGTCACGAAATGGGTCACGGTTTTGATGACCAAGGCCGTAAGACAGACGGCAATGGAGAACAGCGCGATTGGTGGACGTTAGAAGACGGCAAAGCCTATGAAGCTCGCGCCAATATGCTCGCGGATCAATATAGCGCGTTTGAACCGCTACCTGGGCTTAATTTGAACGGCAAACTCACCTTGGGTGAAAACATTGGCGACCTTACGGGCATAACTATGGCCTATAAAGCTTATCGCCGTTCGCTGGGCGGCAAGGAAGCCTCTGTGATTGACGGCATGACGGGCGATCAACGCTTCTTCCTCGCTTACGGTCAAATTTGGCAGCGCAAATTCCGCGAAGAAGCCCTACGCACGCAGGTCAAGAACGGCCCGCATAGTCCAGGCGAGTTCCGTGCCAATGGAATCGTGCGTAATTTTGATGCGTGGTATGAGGCATTTAATGTGCAACCAGGTGACGCGCTTTATGTGCCACCAGAGAAACGTGTACGCATTTGGTAAAAGAAAGTCCCGCCCATCTGGTGGGGCTTTTTTAGTGTCTATTTCTGTCTGAAAACCGCCTCGGCTACGGCTTTCGCGCGCCCCGAAAAACTCGGATCGCAATTGGCAATCTGTGTATATCTGCGCCGTAGCTTGCCTGGCAAATCCGAGAGCTTGCGTTCTCCAAAGCGCTCGGCCTTGCCGTAAACCGAGATGAATTTACCAGCCGCGCCCTGAACGGCGACAAAGCCTGAGCTAACCTCAATCGGGTCTGTGCTGTAATTTTTCTTATAGCCATCTGTGCCCGCGCCGAGGTCGATCTTGGCGTAGCCAAGTTCACCCGCTGCATCAATCAACCCTTCAAGAAGTTGAAGGCCAGGCGAATAAGGCGCGTAATCGCCATCATAGGCGACAATCCAGCTGTGATAAGTCGTACCGTCGGTCAGCCCAAAATCAACCGCAACAAGCGTCTCGCCAAAATAAAGCGCGTGCATGTCACAATGCAACTCATGACTTGGCGCCTCCCAAAGCCGTTCTAGCAAAGGCAAGGTCCAGTCTGCGCCCAGCACATCATATTTACCTGTCGTTTTAAACTGCGCGCGCTTCCATTTCATCAACGTTTCGAAAACGGTTTTGTCTTTGCAGTTATAAACAAAACGCCGCTCGCCATGTTCTGACTCTGACTTACGGATACGGCGGCGTAGCGATTTCAGACTGCGGCGATAGCTGCCGTCGCGCCCCTCGCGCCAAACTTCTGCACCTTGGCTGACGTCCATGACCGCCGCTTCGTGCTGTCCGCGAAGCGTCATAGACGGCGGGGGGGCCTCAGTATTAATGCCGATAAGAGAGCCAAAATTATACACACCAAGTCCTGCGGCTTTAAGCATGTCATATAAGCAGAGCGGCGTATCAGCCGCTTTGATGATGCCGTGATAATCCGTCATCGGCGCACCTATCGGGGCGGCAAAGCGGCCCGCGCTTTGATAGGGTAGAAAGCCGATAATCTCACGCTCGCGCTTGGCTAAGACAACATGGCAATCCTCGCGAAGAGAGGCGACATGATCTGAGTAGGCAGGGTCAAAATAAGGGCTGTAAAGCGCAGGGTTGCTCGCGCGTAAGCGCATCCAATTCCGCCGTTCAGGTAGGGTCAATTCGCCTAGGCGCTTCACGCTATAGGAGAGGGGCGCAAGGGAGGAAGGCCGTCCGCCGTCTCTCCCGCCTGCTGTGCCGCCATTTGTGCCAGTTGCTATCATAGGCAGCCCATAGCAAACAAAAGTTAGAAAGCACTTAAAGCCTGGAGGGTTTGCTAACTGCTATAGTGGCCCTAAAGGCACAAATAAGTTGCTATTATTAAGGCTGATAATTGGCATAATAGCGTCATGGGTCTCCATCATCCACATCACAACCACCATGACCACGCCTCAGGCGAGGGGTTGCCCGACCATAATCATGACAACCACAGCCATATAGATGGACAGAGCCAAGGACGGCTCGCAGTTGCCGCCGTCTTGACGGGGTTATTTATGGTAGCGGAAGTCATTGGCGGGCTGATTTCTGGCTCTCTCGCACTGCTTGCCGATGCGGGGCATATGCTGACCGATTTCGGCGCGTTGGCGCTGGCGTGGTTTGGTTTTGCTATTGCACGCCGTCCTGCGACATGGCGCTATACATTTGGCTTTGAGCGGTTCCAAATCCTTAGCGCTTTCGTCAACGGACTGACTCTGATTGCGATTGCAATCTGGATTGTCATAGAGGCGGTGCAGCGCTTCCAAGCGCAAAATGAAGTTCTCGCGGGGACAATGCTTTATGTGGCGATTGGTGGGCTTTTCGTAAACCTGGTTGTGTTTTGGATATTGATGGGGGCGGAGCGAGACAATCTCAATATTCGCGGGGCTGTGCTTCATGTCTTAGGGGACTTGCTCGGCTCTATTGCGGCGATAGTGGCGGCGCTGATAATTATGAAGACGGGGTGGATGGCGATAGACCCGTTACTCTCTGTTCTGGTCGCACTTCTAATTACTGTGAGCGCGTGGCGACTGGTCAAAGAGAGCGGCCATATTCTGTTGCAAGGCGCCCCTGACGGCTTTGATCGCCGCGTTATTTGCAAAGACCTTTTAGACACTCTCCCTGACTTGATTGATGTGCACCATTTCCATGCATGGTCATTGTCGCGTAAAACGCCCGTAGTGACACTTGAAGCGGTGGTCGCGCCACAAACGAATCAAGAGAAAATGCGGGTTGATATTAAATCGCGCTTGTCAGAACAGTTCCATCTGGGCCGCGCAACTGTCGAAGTCCGATACGTGGACGCGCCGATCGAGCAGAGCTAACGACAACTTGAATAAGGTCCCATATCAAAATGAAAATGGTCGCGGTGAGCGGCGTTATAATCGGGGCTAAGCGTGACGCGGAAGATTTTACAGCCCGCGTCGCGCACATCGCGCAAAAAGCGTTGCCGCTCGCGCTCACCCTCCCAGTCTTTCAGCACTGAAATGACGCGCCCATCCGCTAATGTAAATCCAGTCACATCAAGCGCATTGGCAAAGGCATGTTCTGACCACGCACCCGAGCTATTGCCGCGCTGACGACGACAACTATAACTTCCCGCGTGATGGAGTTTGGCGACCTCACTCCCCAAATGTGTTTGAGCTGCGGCGTTCACTTCACGCAGCCACATATATTGACCTATGGCGAGTGGGCATTGCAATGTCGCCTCACCTGGCGCGAAAGTAATGTCCTCAGACCCATACATCAGCCGTGCTACCTCCCACCCACACGGCCCGTCACCGTCTAGCGGGTCTGCAGGGATTGAGCTCATCTGCGCTGCGTCTCTGGCGAGGGCCATGCAGCTTGCGGACGGCGAAAGCGAGACACGCATGAGCTGCATCTTCGTCGACAGGCCCATAGGCGCGTCAGGGTTGAGCTGCCGCCACGGCAAATGTTGGGAAGGGATATGACGGTCAGCTAAAAGGCCGAGCGTGCCAATAAGGGCAAAAAATATGAGACCCCGCAAAATAGAAGTAAAGAGACGAAAATCTCTGCGCCAACGCGCTTTGTCAGAGAGAAATAATCGCCATTTTCGTTTCAAACGCTCAAAGTCCATAGCCGTGAATAGGCTGAGTTAGTTCACAACACAAATGACTTGCGCAATGCGCCGCTCACGCCGCATGCGGTCAGCCCTAAGCCCGTAGCTGATATCTGTTATCGGGTCTGCGCCGTCTGTAATACGCTGTGGTAAAACGTCGCCTAGCGAGCGCGGCGCGACGGAATAAATACGTCCGCGGCGCGGGCTTTCAGCTGCCACAATACCGATAACCTCACCGTCACTGTCAAGCACAGGCCCGCCGCTCATCCCGCCAAGCGATCCCCTTAGACCGCGTGTACGACCTACTTCAGTCCACGCCAGAATGGCCTCTTCCGTGCGGTAACGTCCGCGTACCATCAGCCTATGGCGACCTAAAAGTGAGGCGACCGCTTCGCCTGGCCTGCCTTGCGGAAAGCCGAAGAAATAGCCGCGTTCTCCAATTTGGCGTCGTGAGTTTAAATCAGACGGTAGCGGCTCGCGGGTCCATTTTGTCTTTAAAATACCAATGTCTGTGTTGGTGGAGATTTGCGCAGAGGTTTTTAAAAGTTTACCACCCCCAAGGTTAAGACCCACTTGATCACAACCGTCGATAACATGGCGCGCCGTAAGCCATGTGCCTGAACTGTCAACGGCAAAGGCTGTCCCAATGCCAGAGGCAGGCGCGTCCATCTCGACAAGCACAGTGGTGTCGCGCGGGCTTTCAGCCGGCATCATCGGGCCAAGGTCGGGCGGTGGAACACTGCCCTCAAGCTCTGGCGTGCTCTTAGCGGCATTGATATAAAACAGAAAGACGATCAGGAAATAAATCGCCCAATCTGGAATGCGAAAGCGCATCTTCTAACCTATAATCGCAACGGCGAGAATAAGTGATCCTGACAATTTAAATGCGGCCAGCACGGTCGCGGCGGGGACTTCATTGGCCTCAATGCGTTCTGGCATGCCGCGAAAAATTGCGTCTGTGACGCGAAATAAAAAGAGCTGTAAAAACAAGCTCACCGTGCCCCAAATTGCAACATCAATCAGGCTGAATTTATTGACCAGACACGCGGCGAGCGGGAGGGCAAGACCAATGACAAGGGCGGAGAACGAAATTGCCGCCGCCATATTGCCTTCTTGGACAAGCTCAAGTTCTTTGTGAGGCGTTAAGCGTGTGTAAATAACGATGCCGAGAAGATAGATAACCGTGACGACGACGAGATAAAAAATCAACCACGGCAGGCCAGCGGCAAGACTATTGAGGGCGGGTTCCATAAAGTTCTCTATTGTTGCAGACCGCCCCATGGGTCTGGATTTCAGTTCAGTCTTACAAAGCGGACGCCCTTTAAATCAAGAGCGTAATCAACTTATTTAGGTGCCATTCGCCTCTTCATTCGCGCGGTCTAATGCGCGGCGTTCACTGGCGCGTTGCTTTTCTGACTCAGACTTAAGCTGACCACAGGCGGCGAGGATATCACGGCCACGCGGGGTGCGAATTGGCGCAGCTAAGCCCGACTTATTGACGATCTGCCCAAAGCGCTCAATCGTCTCCCAGTCTGAGCATTCATAGTCCGATCCTGGCCACGGATTAAACGGGATGAGGTTCACTTTAGCGGGGATACCTTGCAGTAATGTGATAAGCTCGCGCGCATGTTTGGGGCTGTCATTTATGCCTTTGAGCATGACATATTCAAATGTTATACGCCGCGCATTAGATAGCCCCGGATAATCGCGACAGGCCTGCATAAGCTCCGCGAGCGGATACTTTTTATTTATCGGCATAATTTGCGTACGCAAATCATCATTAGCCGCATGAAGCGAAATGGCGAGCATGGCGTTGGTGCGCGCGCCCATCGGGCCAATATCTGGCACAACGCCAGAGGTCGAAACGGTAACACGACGACGTCCAATTGACAGCCCCGTTTCGTCTGACATCAAGTCGACCGCGTCACACACATTTTCTGTATTATAGAGAGGCTCACCCATACCCATAAAAACTATATTTGTGAGCTTGCGATTTTCCTGTTGCGTTGGCCATTCGCCAAGGTCGTCGCGGGCGACAATAATCTGCAAAATAATCTCGCGTGCGGTGAGGTTCCGCACAAGCCTTTGCGTCCCCGTATGACAAAACTTACAGGTCAGAGTACAGCCCACTTGAGAGGACACACAAAGGGCGCCGGTCTTTGACACATCGGGAATAAAGACAGCTTCAACTTCTATGCCAGGCGCCATGCGGATAAGATATTTGCGCGTGCCGTCAACGCTGACTTGTCGCTCTGTAATCTCTGGACGGTCGAGGCTGAAATGCTGTGTGAGCTTCGCCTGCATGGGTTTGGCAATATTCGTCATTTGCGAAAAATCACTTACACCATGATGATACATCCACTGAAATATCTGGCTTGCGCGCATGCGCAGTTTTTTCGGCTCAACGCCAATTTTCTCGAGCTCAGCCTTAAT
>CALLME010000113.1 GCA_938007945.1 uncultured Caulobacterales bacterium | reverse complement strand
TTACGGTCTCAGGCGTTGAGGCGAGATATTTATTGAGGCCGTCTTTAAATTCATATTCCAAAACAATGCGCGATTTGCGGCCATAGTTTTCAACGCCGCGATCAAATTTCTCAATCTCGATAATCTCTGCGCCTTGCGCTTTTAGCACGTCGATGGAGGCATTAAACCTCTCTATGATGAGTGCATTATTGCCTTGAGCAAAACGCGCGACGCCAATACGGACACCCTTTAGAGACTGAGCATTAAGTTGAGCGTTATAGTCTACGTCTACATTATCCATCGCGCCGAGCATCATTGCCGCCCCGCGTACAGATTTTGTCATCGGCCCCGCCGTGTCTTGTGTGGACGAGATGGGGATGATGCCGCTTTGGCTAACAAGGCCGACAGTGGGTTTAAACCCGACTATGCCGTTCACATTAGAGGGGCAAATGATTGAGCCATTTGTTTCTGTCCCCACGGCACCCGCAGCCAGAGATGCCGCGATAGCTGACCCACTGCCAGAGCTCGAACCACATGGGTTTCGGTCAAGGCTATGCGGATTACGGGTTTGACCGCCAAGTGCTGACCAACCTGAATTGGAATTACCTGAACGAAAATTGGCCCATTGGCTGAGGTTAGATTTACCCAAGATAATAGCGCCCGCTTCGCGGAGACCCGCCGTCAAAGGAGCGTCACGCCCTGTGATATTGTCTTTAAGCGCAAGCGCACCTGCCGTCGTTGCAAGATTATCGCGGCTCTCAATATTGTCCTTCAGCAAAATTGGCACGCCGTGAAGCGGGCCGAGCGGTTCACCTGTCGCCCGCCTCATATCCGCGTCGCGGGCCTGCGCAAGCGCGTCAGGATTGAGTGCTAGCACGGCTTGCAAACGTGGCCCAGTGCGGTCAATCGCGTCAATACGCGCGAGATATAGTTCCGTCAGTTCTTCTGAACTCACGCGCCCCGATTTCAAATCTTCAGCAAGCTCTGGCAGCGTTTTCGCTAGTAGTGTCGAGGGCTGATAAGACTGCGCGGCGGATTTTGATCGGATTTTGTTGTCACTTGCAGGTGGAGAGTCGTAGCAACTCGCCAAAAGCGTCGCGCCTATAATAGCGGTCAAGCGCCATAAAAATTTTGCTGTCAACGTGCTACGCATTATCTATTTCCGAGCCGCAAGGGCTTTGGCTGTCTCTTCGGCTTTTGCTTCTTTCAGCGCGGCGCAAAGTTCGATGCTTTCCAGCGTTTGATCAAGTGAGCGTTCATAGCCTGGAATGACTTTGGCGTTAAACTTAAAAAATTGCTCGACTTCATCACGGCGATCTGATGTGCAGAATCCACTCGCAATGCCTGGCATTCGGCCCTTGCGTACATCTGGAACGCGCGTGTTCACAAATTGCGTGAAGTTTGATTTGACCCAATCCCATGTGTTATCGCCAAATGTATCAGACCCCATGAGGCTAGAGATAAGCGACGTCGCCTGCCGCCCCGTCAGCGTCTCTTTATCAATGAGAGCGGTGTCAAATAACATGCCAAGGATATCTTTATCTTGGGTCTGGGCCAGTGCGCCAATGGCGGCGCCTTTCTCAAAACTAGAGCCGTTCTTGGCCATTTCAAGAAGCTTGGCGGCCATGCTCATATTCCCGTCTTTCATGGCGGCCCGCAAGGCGCGCGACAAAAGATTAGGCGCAACCGCGTCTTTATCGCCGCCAATATAAGCCTGGCCTTTTTTGGCAAAGTCAGCTTCAAGCGCTGTGTCTTCGCCGTAACTTATGAGCCGCGCGGCGAGTGTCGGCGCGAGGAGGTTCCCCTCTATCGTATCTTTGCCCACAATGTTGCTATAGCGCGAGGCGTACATATCTTGGGTGAGCCGAGCCACATCGGCCTTCGCGCTGTCTGGTAAACGCTCATGCATCCAGCCGAGCCAATCCCCTGCCGCGCTCGCCACGTCATAATCGGAAGAGGTGGCAAAAGCCTCCATTCCTTTGATAAAGACGCTCGCCTTAACCTCGCCAGCGCGGAAAGCAGATTCTAAACTGTCCTGCACGGTGAGGCGCTCGCGGGAGTTCAATTTATCCAAATTATTCAGAAGTGCGTTCCACCCCTCCGTATCAAGTGAGAAACGGTAATAACCTGCGCCGTTTTGATTAGGCATTATCCAATCGGCTTTGCCTTTGCGACCTGCATTCAGCTTGCCATCAAAATCCTTCACCAGCGCGCATGTTTTAAACGTGTCATCGCCGTAACCAAATTTTGCGCAGACAGGGATTTGCCAGCTTTGGCCTTGTTTCACTTTGGAACCGAGTGGGGCGTAGCGGCTTTGCGTGAGGTTTAAAACGGTCTCGCCGTTCTCTTGCATGGGTGTCGCTTTGACAAGCGGCAAGCCTGGCTGATCAACAAAACTCTTCATCGCAGCCACGACATCAGGATTACCAGAGCCGTCGGCAATGGATTGAAAGAAATCATCACCTGTTGCCACGCCGTCGGCGTAACGTTTCATATGCAGTCGCACACCCGATTGGAATTTATCTTCGCCGAGATAGCTTTCAAACATATCTAAAACACCGCCACCCTTGCGATAAGTAATGCCGTCAAATTGATCCATGACGTTCTCAGAGCGCTCTAGTGGTTCGCGGACTTTGCGTGTGGTTGCAAGGGTATCAATATTCATCGCGCCAAGAGAGGCTTTAAGCGTATTGCGGTCAAAATCTCCGTCAGGCTTCCAGAGATTAATGCCTTTATTCCCCATCCAAGTGGCAAAAGCTTCATTGAGCCAAATGTCTTCCCACCAGACGGGAGTGACGAGATTGCCAAACCATTGGTGCGCGATTTCATGGCTGTGAACGCTGGCATAAGCGCGGCGTTGCGACAGCGCAGAGCTCTCATCCATCAGCATGAGGTATTCGCGGTAAACAATCGCGCCTGGGTTTTCCATCGCGCCGAACGCGTAATCAGGCGCGGCAATAATATCGAGCTTTTCATAAGGATAGGGAATGCCAAAATAGCCTTCAATTGCCTCTAAAATACCTGCCGTATTTTCAAGGCCGTATTTAATTTGCTCGCCCTTGCCACGCGCGGTGAGGCCTCGCAGTTCAATCTCGCGGTCACGAATGGCTGTCTGAGGTAATGGCGCATGCTCAACCACATCATAAGGCCCGACACCAAAGGCAATCAGATATGTCGGTAGCGGACGCGTCGTCGCAAAATCATGGCGCACCCATCCGTCGGCTTGGGCGGTTGTCTTAATCTCTGGCGTATTGGCGTAGACCACGTCATCAGCAGGCGCGGTGATAGAGACCGTAAACGGCACTTTATACTTCGGCTCGTCAAAACTTGGGAAAGCTTCACGCGCGCCCAGCGGCTCCATCTGAGTGACAATATAAGCATCGTCGCCGCGCACGACTTTATAGGCTGAGTTGAGCGCGAGATTATACGGTGTGGCATAAGTCATCTCAATCGTCGCCTTGCCTTTGGGCAGGGGCTTGTCAGACGCAAGATAGGCAATGCCAGACGGTGCCTCGGCCGCGTCAATGGCAACATAATTTAGCGGATAATCTTTGCCGTCAATTGTCGCTTTGGCCGTGCTCACGCTCATCTCTTTGCCGTGTAGCCAAATTTGTGAAAGGTCTTCGGTAAAATTGACATCAACACTGACGACGCCGCTCATACCCTCTGCGTCAGGATCAATACGCATATCAATGCGGTAGCGCTCTGGAATGACATTGCCTGGCAATTGGGCATGGGGGATATTTGAGCTTTGTGCTTGTGTGTCAGTATTCGTATTTTTTGCGACGCTCACATCTGTGTTCGAAGGTGCGCAAGCGCCTAGTACGGCTATAAGCGCTAATGCTGAGACAGTGGATATTACGAATTTTGGGAATTTAGGCGCGGTCATGCGAGACTTTCTTTTGTTTCTTTTGAGAGTACATCTTTATCCCATTCATAGCGAGGGGGCGGAGTAAGTTTCAAGTGGTCTGCGATGATATGAGGCAGTGCCAATTGCGCAGCGACAGTTTCAATCTGCGTCGCCATCTCTTCAGCGCGTCCCCGAAAGCCATCTGTGTGGCCAAGCTTACCGGTCTCAATCGCAAAATACGCTTTGCCGCGTGTTATAAGTAAAGAGAGCTTACGGCCGCCGCGCCCAAACATTTGCTCTAAATCATCAACCAGATTTAGAAAGCGCATGACACGGTCAGGGTCGAGAAATTCATGCGTTTCCATCTGATCATCGCCTAGTATTTTGAACAGCTTATTAAATCGTGGACTGGAGACCTTTACCTTTTCCAATTTATGCCTGCGCTTTTTTCCCGCTACAATATGCGTCCGTTCAAAAATGCCCCGCGGGCGACTGGTGCGACGCGAACTAATTAGGATACGGCTATCGTCAAAAGGGCCTGGCACATCAAGGGTGAGGAGTATTCCGTCAAATACCTCCACTGTGCGTGTGCGGGTCTGGCGCCTGCCTTGACTGTCGGTGTAATGCTCAACCTCTGTGCGCGTCATGCGGGCTTGGACCATCTGCGGCGGCATGTTGAGGTCTGGATTATCATAGCTCTGTGGCTCATCTGAAATTTTTTCGACAGGACCAAAACTTTCTATATGACGGATTTTATCATAGGCCCCAAAGAAGCCTGCAGCGTCAAAAATTGGAAGCGGGTTATCAAGGCTCTCCAGGTCGACTTCTGCGCGATTAACGCCAAACAGGCCTGCGTTTACAACACCGTCAAGCGCGCGGCGGGCCGCGTTGAGCGCATTTTCTTTGTCTCTAAAAATACTGAACACTTTAAAGTTTACAATCGCGCCTAAAGCCAGCGTCAGATGTCCCAGAGGCGGCCATGTTTGATAAGCCAGATAAATCAAGATGAGTGAGGCAATGAGCGATAATGCGAGGTAAAGCCCCCAGCGATGTTCGCGCACCGCGACGTCTTCAATGGCAGGCTTAATCTCGCTCTTAAACCGTGGTCCGATGAAGGCCGCCATACGCGCCGCCGCAATACTGTGTAGGGCCGTCGGCCAATTTCCGTCTCTCATATCACCCTCAATGGAGTTTAATCTAAAACAGCTCATGTGATTTGGCGAGGCTCATTTTTGACTCGCACCTTGGTGATGTAATGCTATAACCTTTCACAATGACAGACCGTCTCAACACAACGCCATCAGAGGCAGATGTAAAGGTGACACCGCCCGTTGCACCGCTCATGCGCGGGCGGCCAGGGCGTCTGCGCCCCGATGAAAATGCTAAAATTACGGCGCGGATTACCCTGATTGCTGTGCTTGTGGGCCTGTTCCTCGCGGTGGGAAAAGCTTTTGTCTATAACGCCTCAGGGTCTATCGGGATACTGTCCTCACTGGTACATAGCGGGCTTGATTTATTTGGCGCGATTTCGACATTTTTTGCAGTGCGTTATGGCGCGCGTCCACCCGACCAGAGTTACAGATACGGTCGTGGCAAGATAGAAAGTTTCTCGGCCGTTTTCCAAGTCTGCCTTGTCGTCTTTGCGGCTTCGCACCTTTTGGAAGAGGTCTTTGAGCGCTTCACCCATAGCCATGAGCTCACCCAAACGGGTTTTGCAATGGCCGCCATGCTCGTCTTTGCAGCCATCACCTTGTGGCTTCTGATTGCGCAAACATGGGCGGTGCGCGAAACAGGTTCTATCGCCGTCAAAGGCGACCGCGCGCATTATTTCGCCGATTTTCTTTCAACCCTATTCGTGCTCGCGGGACTCGCGCTTGCGACTTACACGCCGTTTGAGCGGGCCGATGCGATTGTCGGGCTCATCATGGCACTGTGGCTATTTTACACAGCGTTCCGCATTGCGCAGCTGGCTTGGGCGCAGCTTCTTGACCGCGAACTCCCCGATAACGAGCGTGAGTTGATTAAATCGCTCGCGCTGCAAGATAGTAAAGTCATCGCTGTGCACGACCTGCGTACGCGTGCCTCTGGTCCACATATTCATATTCAAATGCGACTGGACCTCGATGAGAGACTGTCTTTATCAGAGGCGCATGATATTGTGATTGCGGCGGAGAAACGCATGATGAGCGCTTATCAAGCGGCGGATATCTTAATACATCCGCACCCCACAGGCTGTCATCATACGCACGGTAATGAACGCTTTCGGGAGGGGTAAATGGGCGCAGAGATATACGAGGCGACATCAGGCTCTGACATCGCAGCGGTGAAAGAGATATTCCTCAAATATATCCGTTTCATCGAAGATTATCTTGGGCAAAGCATAGGCTTTCAAAATACGGATGAAGAGTTCAAAACTTTTCCTGACATGTACCGCGCTTTGTTTATCGCAAAGTTGGATGGCGTTCCCGTCGGGGCATGTGGCGTAAAAGCCTTTAAACCTGATATTGCTGAGCTCAAACGGCTCTATGTTCTCCCCGAGGGGCGTGGCCATAAAATCGGTGAGCGACTCACTCGCATCGCGATAGACTTCTCTAAGGATGCAAAATTTAGTCAGATATATCTAGATACAGACCGCGGTCTCACCCACGCCAACGCCATTTATGAAGCTTTTGGGTTCAAAGATATTGACCGCTATTACGAAAATCCCATGGGCTGCTCACGCTATATGGCGCTCTCGCTCTGCGCACCTTAAGGTGTGCGCGAATCAGGAGGGACATATGTCACTGACCCGCGAGCAGCGACTAGAAAAGCTATGGCAGATTGGCCCGATGATGGTCGCGGGCACGCCCCATGGGGCCAAGCTTGGCATGAAATTTATCTCCATTGATATTGGGCGCGCGACCTTGGCTCTGCCTTATAGCGACGCGCTGATTGGTAACCCTGTCACAAAAGTCTTGCACGGCGGAGCGGTCACATCTCTGCTCGATCAAGCCTGTGGCCTGGCCGCCATAGCGGGTTTTAAAGAGCCGACTTCAACCGCGACGTTGAACCTGTCTATTGATTACATGCGCGCCGCGACGCCTGGAAAAGATATTCTCGCCGTGGCGCATTGTTATAAAGCGACGCGCCATGTCGCCTTTATTCGGGCCTTCGCCCATGACGGCGATGATACAGATCCATTGGCGACGGCCCAAGCGACTTTTATGGCAACAGGTCGCCCTAAGGGAGTGAACGTCTAATGTCAGAGACAATCGCCAAACAGCTTGAAGACGCACTGTCTAAAATTCCTTATGCCCAAACACTTGGCATCGTGCCGCGCGTGATAGGGGATGAGTTTACGCTGGTGATGCCTTATTCTGATGACAATATCGGCAATCCTGTCTTACCGGCCCTGCATGGCGGTGCCATCGGCGGCTTCATGGAAATGGCGGCGATCTGTCAACTCATTATTGACCGCGCTGCATCAGGACATGACCCGACGGCTGAGCTCCCAAAACCCATCGGCATTAATATAGACTATCTGCGCCGTGGTCGCCCTGTTGAGAGCTATGCGCGGGCGACCGTATTTAAAGCGGGCAAGCGCGTCTCAAATGTGCGCGTCGAGGTTTGGCAAGACGACCCTGATAAGCCGATTGCTGCACTGCATGGGCATTTTTTGACCGCTGATGATGGCAAGTGAATTAGCCTCGCCTCTCTTAACGCGGCGTGCAGTCTTCGCGCAAAGCTGGCCCATCATGCTCGCTAACGCCCTCGCCCCTGTCGTGGGGCTGGTCGATACATTTGTGATTGGGCGCTTTGTTGGTACGCAAGCGCTCGCAGGTATTGGGCTCGGCGCTGTGATTTACGGCATCGCCTATTGGGGCTTTGGATTCTTACGCATGAGCACGGCGGGCCTGGCCGCGCAAAGTGACGGTGCAGGCGACGAAGGTGCGGTACAAGCTCACCTCGCGCGCGCTGTACCGCTCGGCATCTTTATCGGCTGCCTTGTATTTATGCTGCAAACGGTGTTGCTTTTGCTAGCCTTTAAAGTCTTCTCTGCGAGCGGAGAGATCGAAGGTGCAGCCGAGACCTATATCCAAGCGCGTTTGTGGGGCTTGCCTGCCACGCTCGGCTCTATCGCTCTCATGGGATGGTTTGTCGGCATTTCGCGGGCTGGCCGTGCGCTGTCGATGCAAATTGCGCTCAATTTGGTGAATCTTATTCTCTCACCGTTGTTTGTGATTGCGCTCGGCTGGGGGCTTTATGGCGTGGGTATTGCGAGCGCGATTGCGGAATGGTTTGGCCTAGCCGCAGGGCTGTTGCTCGCGCGCACGGAAATTACAAAGCGCGGGGGGCTACGCAAAGAGGCGCTGACTAAAGCTTCGCTGCTCAATACGCGCGAGCTCTCTAAACTCGGTATCTCTAATACCAATATTTTTATCCGCACGCTCACCCTGACTTTTGGGTTTAGCTTTTTTGGAAATGCTGCCGCCGCTC
>CALLME010000112.1 GCA_938007945.1 uncultured Caulobacterales bacterium | reverse complement strand
TCTAAACCGATTACGCCAGCACCAAAGACTGCAACGGCATCAGGCAGATCTGTCCAATCAAAAACGTCATCATTCACTATAAGGCGATCGCCTGCTGCTTCAAACATCGGCGGAATGTTCGGACGAGACCCTGTTGCAATAATGATTGTTTTAGCCGTTATCCGCTTCCCATTGCTCAGTTCTAATGTGTGGTCATCTACAAACGTCCCGAAGTGGCGGATAAGGTCACCTTTATTAAAACCTTCAACAGCTTCATTGACGAAACCAACAAAGCGGTCACGTTCGCTACGCACACGCGCCATTACAGCGACGCCGTCAATTTGGGGGGGCGTGGTGTTAACGCCAAACATACTGGCTTTGGAAACATGATGTGCAGCCTCTGCGGCGGCGATTAAAAGTTTGGACGGCATGCATCCAACGCGGGCACATGTGGTCCCTAGTGGGCCGCCGTCAATAAGGGCGACCCGATCTGTATATTTAGTGGCTTCACGATACGCGGCCATGCCGCCTGTGCCTGCCCCCAAGATGGCAACATCATAATCAAAATTTAGCATGGTCTCTCTCTTTCGTAGAGTGTCTTTATGCGGCTTGCGCTAAAAACGGGGCGAGCAAGGGATCAAGTCCGCCAGCGGCCTCAAGTTCTGCCAAGTCTGAACCGCCGCCGATATGGACATCTCCGATAAAGATTTGCGGGACAGTATAGCGACCCGAACGCTTCACCATTTCAGCTGTCAGGGCGTCATCGTTTGTAATTTCATACTCGGTAAACGACACGCCTTTTTCAGTTAGTAGCGCCTTCGCGGCCTTACAAAATGGGCAGTAGCCCTTGGTATATAATACGATAGATTTAGTCATTTTAATTCCTTTCAGGGGATTTAGAGTTTTAAACAGTGGGATCTAAAAGAATGCCGAAGGCGGCAAACATAAGCGAGAAGGAGGACATCTTGGTAAGCATTTCGCTGTCCAACAGATATTCATTCTTGGATGTGCAAAAATTAAACATTACGTTTTTTTCTGCTCATCTGTTTCTGAATTAGTAATCAATACTACCGCAATGACAGACAAACCAATTACGAGATAAAAGGCGCGCTCGAGACCCGTAAATCCAAGTAGAAATGGGGCAGCGACTAATCCGAGTGCCGCAATAAAATCCAGCACCAAGTGGGCTTTGAAAGACAAAAGCTTACGAGCTGAAAGCGAATAATCCGTAATCAAGCTATATATCAGCAGTCCCAGACCGCCTGCGATTGCTAGATATTTGGCCGCGCCTTCAAAGCTCAGCGCAAGAGGAGCTATGATGAGCGTAGCCGCCACAGCGTAATCTAAAACGCCATGATATTTAGAGGGTATAAAAGTCATTGTATTTTTCCTTTATGAGATAAGTATAAGCGGCGTTTAGTTTTGCGACGCCGAGCGGTACGGAGAATTTTTCACGCCAAACATAGACTTCGGAGAACTGACTTGGCGTAAAACTGGCAGGGAGTTGGTAAACTTGGCAACGACTGGGGAGACCTTCCCGATGTCGACTTTGTCCGAGTGAGAATTTGTGAAAGCGTAAGCCGTATAGGCAAGAGCTGTTTCACCAAGACATGCAAGTGTTATTGTTTTCAACATCTAATTACCCTTATTAATGACCATTTGGTCAAATACTAATTAAAAATAAGAGGCGCTTCCCGCCTATGCAAACTATATAAATATTATAAACCGTTTGGTCAAGAATAAAGCTATCACGGTTTCGTGAACTCTAATCTGAACTCATAATAGGCTTTTATTTGGACTTGACGAAGTTGGGATCCGCGTGGAAGGCCAACATTCTGCCTGTTACTTTATTGGAGAATTCATTGATATTTATATAAACGAAACCAGAAGACCTCATTTATATGCCCCAATCGACTTGCGCTTCGGTTTTTGCTTGTACTTCGTCTAATGTCACCCTAGGAGCAAGCTCTATGAGTTTAAAGTGGTTAGACCCTGCGGGCCTGTTAAACACGGCGAGGTCTGTCACAATCATATGAATGCAGTTTTTCCCCGTAAGCGGCAGGGTGCAGGCTTTGATAAACTTGCTCTCGCCGCGTTTATTCGTATGATCAAAGAGTGCAATGCAGCATTTGACGCCTGCTACCAAATCCATCGCGCCGCCCATACCTTTAACCATTTTACCAGGTATCATCCAATTCGCGATATCGCCATTTTCCGCGACTTCCATGGCCCCCAGAATGGACAAATCAATGTGGCCGCCACGTATCATCGCAAAACTTGTGGCGCTGTCAAAAAAGCTGGATTTCGGTAGCGTTGTGATGGTCTGCTTACCCGCATTTATGAGGTCCGCATCAACTTCGTCTTCGGTCGGGAACGGTCCCATACCGAGCATACCATTTTCGCTTTGCAGCGTGACATTCATCCCGTCTGGAATATGGTTAGCGACAAGTGTCGGAATACCGATGCCCAAATTCACATAGAAGCCATCTTGAAGTTCCTGCGCGGCACGTGCCGCCATTTGGTCGCGCGTCCATCCTGTTTTTATATCAGCCATGGCCTATGCCTCCCGTACGGTGCGTTGCTCTATGCGTTTCTCGCATTCCGCTTGGACAATACGCTGCACAAAAATACCCGGCGTATGAATGAAGTTTGGATCGAGACTGCCAATAGGGACAATCTCATCCACCTCAGCCACAGTCACTTTTCCCGCCATCGCCATCATGGGTGAAAAATTTCGGGCTGTAGCTTTGAAAATCAAATTACCCTCTGCATCGCCCTTCCACGCTTTAATGATAGAGAGGTTTGCTTTAAGTCCCGTCTCCATGATGTAAGTTTCTGCCTCGCCCCCCTCATTAGCAAAATCTTTGTGCTCTTTCCCCTCAGCAATAAGTGTGCCGACACCTGTTTTGGTATAAAACCCTGGGATACCCGCCCCGCCTGCGCGGATACGTTCGGCGAGTGTGCCTTGTGGATTAAATTCAAGCTCTAACTCTCCACCAATGTATTGGCGTTCAAATTCCTTATTCTCTCCCACATAAGAGCTGATCATTTTTTTGATCTGTTTAGTCTCAAGCAATTGCCCTAAGCCAAAACCGTCTACGCCTGCATTATTGGATATGACAGTCAAATCTTTTGCGCCGCTATCTCGCAGTGCCGCAATCAAGTTTTCTGCAATCCCGCAGAGGCCAAAGCCGCCTGACATAACGGTCATCCCGTCATGACATAAACCCTGCATAGCGTCACTCGCCGTCCTGTAGACTTTGCTCATACCTCCCCCAATGTTTTAGATTTCAGCGCATGAAAGCACAAGCATTGCTGTTAGTCTATATAGGCCATTTTCAAATCTGCCTTCAGATCAGACAATGTTTCAGGATTGAGGTTTCTGCCCTTTGTGAGCGACATTTTCCCAAACATAAAATCTCGGGGTGCATTGACCGCATCAACAGCGATAAACTTTCCGCCTTTAAAATAAAAAGCCGCAAAACTTCGACCTGTCGCGCTATCGCCGCGAATAATCACCTCATCATAGCCGGTGGATAAACCCGCTATTTGCAGTTTCAGATCGAATTGATCAGACCAAAACCACGGCAGGCTATTATAGGGTTTTGGCGTTCCATTAATATGCGCGGCGACGACTTTCCCCTGCTCCGTCGCATTAGGCACGCTCTCAAGCCGGATATGCTGATCGTATATTGGGTTATAATGCCATGTTACGTCACCAGCAGCATAGATATCCGGATCAGAGGTCTGGCAAAATTCATTGACTTCAATCCCGTTACCAATCTCAAGGTCCGCGACTTCAGCCAATTCAATATTGGGGATGACGCCAATACCAATGATAACCAGATCGGCATTTAGCGTTTTATCGCAAGACGTTAGAACGCGAAGCCCGTCATCGCTCTCCTTTATCTCGGAAGCGATGACGTTCTCCATTATTTTCACGCCCTCTTCCGTGTGGACGCGCTTGTAAAACTTCGACATTACGGGCGCGGTGACGCGCTGCAAAATACGCGGCATCGCCTCAAGCACTGTGACATCTAATCCCTGCTTGCGTAATGAGGCCGCCGTTTCCAAACCAATATAACCACCGCCAATAATTACCGCAGTTTTGACTACCTCGGCTCGCGCTTTTATGGACAGCACGTCTACCGTATCCCGCAGGTAAAAGACATTCTCTAAATCTTCACCTGGTACAGGAAGACGGCGGATGCGCGCGCCCGTTGTTAGGACGAGTTTGTCATAGGCAAGCGTTTCACCGTTATCGGTGAGGACTGTTTTGTCATTTCGGTTTATGGCACCAACGCGCACACCAAGCCTCATGTCGATATCAGCAGCGTTGTAGCTCTCTGCTGGACGAATAAGAATATCATCAATCGTCTTTTGTCCAGACAAGAAGTCTTTCGACAAAGGCGGACGGTGATATGGCAACACCTTTTCATCTCCTATGACCGTGATGTGCCCCTCCCAGCCCGTTTGACGCAAGCTGACGCAGGTTTGGGCAGCCGCATGGGACGCCCCAATGATGATTACAGATTTTGACATAATGCTTGTTTTACCGCCTCCGCTAAAGAACTTCAAACAATCCCGCTGCACATATTCGCGAGATAAAATTTTATTCTTTAATTTAATGCTGACCGATGCAGCCTATGTGAGAGTGTTTGCTTGACGTGTTCTTAAAATGGCAAATGCTAATTTTATTCTGGATTGTTGCGGAGATAATCTTGCGTAATCTCGTATTAAAAAACCAAGGTCTTCCTGCCTTGTAAGATATCCAGGATATATATCATCTGGTACTGGCTCATTGTGGATACAGCGGCTCGCCAATACGATAGGAATATGGACGACTAATTCTTGGAGCTTAGGAATTATTAGATTTGGCAAAGAGAATGCTCCTGGGCAAGATATGACGCAACCGTCGACATCGTTCAGAACCAAAGTGTCAAATGTTGTCCCTATTGAAACGGCGATAATAGGAATTTTGATATCATCAAAAGCAGACGTGTCAGATAACAGCAATTTAAAAGCCCGCTCATCTTGACTGCATTGCAAGGCAGCGGAGCTATGAACGTCATCCCCATAAACCGGCGCGAATGAGTCTAATCGAACAGAGCTTTTCTTGGCCACATTTATAGCGGATATAACATGTTCCGAGATGGCAACAAAAACCCCGCGGTTTTGGTTTATATGTGACAGGCATGTCGATGTCGCAAAATTAAAGTTTAAATTTCCATCGAAGTCTTTGGAATAAGGCGGACGCATAGCCCCTGTAACGATTATGTTTAAACGGCGACCAAAGGCTTCATGAAGGAAATAAGACACTTCTTCTAAGGTATCCGTGCCTGTTGAGATGATGAAACCGCTATATTTAGCGCTCTTTGAATTTATATAAACGCATAAGCGCGCCAAATCGCATAGTGTGATATCAACGCTGTCTTTATTCAGAAATTGATGAGTTGACCATTTGATATCAGCTTGATGTGAAGCAGCTGCATTTACGAGTTGATCAGCCCCGTCCGTAGGCACAGCTTTCCCGTCTTTTATAGAGAGGGCAATTGTTCCGCCTAACGAAATTGCTAAAATACGTGAGGTCATTGACATTTATCACTCACGGCCCGTCAACTTCGCCACCAGAAACAAGACTGTTATTTGAATAGCAATGGCGACAATCATCATCAGAGGGTTTGGATAAATACCCGCCAATAAAAACACACAAAACGCCACACAGCCATTCAATAAGGCGTAAGGAAGTTGCGTTCTAAAATGTTCAAATTGGTCACATCCTGCGCCTGTTGACGACAAAATAGTCGAGTCTGAAATAGGTGAGCAGTGATCTCCAAATAAGCCGCCTGAGAGCACTGAGGCGACGACAACTGCCAAGGGCGCGTCTAGCGCGGCTGCTGCAGGGATGACTAAGGGGAACATCAAAGCAAAAGTTCCCCAAGATGACCCCGTGGCGAATGAAATTATCCCACCGAGCAGGAAAACAATAGCGGGGAGTAGCCAAGGCGGAAATCCATTTTCAACTACGCCAGCAATATATGCGGGCGCGCCTAAATCTTTACCAATGACACTTAAGCTCCAGGCAAGAACTAAAATGATGGCGATTTGCATCATGCCGTTCATGCCTTTGAGGTAAATCCCTATGCTTTCCACTAACGGCCTAACGCCCGTCTTCGCCATTAATAAAATGATAGCAACAGCGGCGAAGAAATATCCCGTCGCCAGCGCCGTTCTAAACACTGCACCTGGGACTGGCTTACTTGGAAATCCCAGTGGAATAATGACAATAAGCAATGTTGCGGCCAAAAGAGTTAAAGGAATAAACACAAAGCTCGCACTTGCTTTTTCATGGGTGAAAATTTCAGGTGCTTTCCCGCCTTCCCCACGCAGCATACCGCGGCTTGCTAACCCCTTTGCGGCCGTGCGTTCCGCGACCGCCATAGGGCCAATATCTGTTAGGCTTAGCGTCAGCCACGGAATGAGGAGCACTGCTAAAATAGCGTAAAATTGAAAAGGTACAGCGTCCACGAAAATCTCAAGAGAGTTTAAGTCTGAGTAAACCGTGCCGATTTCATTATCAATCAGGCTCATGATGTAAACACCCCACCCAATAAAGGGCACAAGGATTGCCACGGGTGACGCTGTTGAGTCCACAATCATCGCCAGCTTTTCTCGTGACAATTTCATTTTATCAAAGAGGGGTTGAAAAATCGGCCCGACAATAAGAGGCGTTCCAATATCAGAGAAGAACAACACTATGCCTCCCATCCAGGCGAACATCTGACCTTTACGCTTGGAATTAATGTAGCGGGTCACAGAATTGGCAAAGGCTGGACCGCCGCCTGACTTTTCTATCAAATGAATAAACCCGCCAATAAAGACCAAGAGGGTAATAACAGAAGCATTATAACTATCTGAGACCTGTCCGACTAAATAGTGGCCTATAAGTTTATCCATAGCGACAAATGGATTGAGGCCATGAAGTAAAAAAACGCCAGAGAGTATTCCAAAAAACAAACCAATAACAACATTACGGGTAAAGAGTGAGAGAATTAGCGTTATAATGATTGGAATAATTGAGGTAAAACTAGGATCGGCTATCACTACACTAGACCTCATCAATGAATGAAAAAATACATTTCTGTATATCAGCATTGTTTAGATTACAAAGTTCACTTCAAGCAGCAAGACTTCAAACAAGCAATCCCAAAAACAAAGAAAGCCAAGTAATAAGACGTCATCATACCAACTTCTGAGATCATTCTAAAAATTTTTTGAGTACGATTGAAGCGTTTGTAAGTGTTTACAGAACGACAAGTCACGAATCTAATTTAGATTGCGCAATCTTAAGAAATAACGTTTATGTTTATTTGGGATGGTCGTGAGAATTGTTGATAATATGATCCCCTAACCGCTCCGCGAGAGCCATAATCGTAACCGTCGGGTTCGCCCAGCCTGACGTTGGGAAGACGCTACTACTTGCGACATAAAGGTTCGGACTTTCGTGCAAGCGGCAA
>CALLME010000111.1 GCA_938007945.1 uncultured Caulobacterales bacterium | reverse complement strand
CGGAAATACGGGTAAGGCGAGCGGGCAATTGACGCTACGCGGGATTACTCAGCCCGTGACTTTTGATGTAGAATTTCTTGCTGGGCTGACCAATCCGCTGACTCGCAAATATACCGTTGGTTTTGAAGCGCGCGGCGAGATAAAGCGCAGCGATTACGGCATTGATAAATATCTCTCCATTGCAGGCGACAAATTTGATTTTGATACGGTAAAGCTTGAATTTAACGGCGAGTTTCAGCGTAATTAGATAGTCGAGTCTCTTTCAACTAGCTATAAAACCTATGCGTCTCAGAAAGCGGGGCACGGTCGGCACGTAGATTGTTCACATTCGCCGTTTCGTCACCGTAACCCAGCGCCATACCGACCATGACTTCTTGGTCGTCGGGGATGTCGAGGAATTTGTGACAAACGCTATGCCAATTGCGCCACCACCCTTGCGGGGCCGTGTGCAGGCCATATTCTCGTGCGAGAAGCATGAGGCTTTGCAGGTAAATACCGATATCCATATGTTGCGGCGCCTCGAGCTTTTTATGACCCGTAATTATCATCCCAACGGGCGCTTTGAAGAATTTCATATTCTCCATAAATTGAGCCATGCGGCCGAATTTATCGTCTTTGCCAATACCCAGAAGCGCGTACATATCTTCGCCAAGTTTATAACGGCGTGAGCGCATGGGGTCCCAAAGTTTGGGGGGATAGGCATTATGCGTTGGTTCGTCTTGATGGCCTTCGGTGGCGTATTTTACGCCGTGCGCGACAAAGTCTTCGAGTGTCTTGCCCGTCATGACGTGGACTTCCCAAGGTTGGAGATTCCCGCCAGACGGCGTGCGACGCGCTTTTTCCAAAATCTCCATTAACACGTCGTCGGGTACAGGCGTGTCTTTAAAAGCCCGCACGGTTATGCGTGTGTCGAGCGCGTCTGAAACGCTCACGGATTTATCCTTTGATAGGGCCATTATTGCTCTCCTTTTTACCAACAACACGGATGAGGCCTTCTTGCGCCGTGGACGCAATCAGCTTGCCTTTACGTGTGTAAAAACTGCCGCGATTATAGTCGCGCGCGCGCGCAGATCGTGGGCTGTCCATGAAATAATAAATCCAATCGTCTACGCGGATATCTTCGTGAAACCACATGGAATGGTCGAGGCTCGCGCCGATAATCTTATGGCTAATAAAACTGACGGGGTGAGGGCGCAGACCCGTACTCATGAGCGCCTTATCAGAAATGAACGTCAACAGCGTGCGGTGGGTGACAGAGTCGTCGCCAATGTCGCCATTAAATTTGAACCAAAACCCGTGATGCGGCTCTTCGACCTTTGGCTCAAGCGAGGTCATGCGGTGGGTGCTGCGCATATCGACCACGTCTGTATTGAACAAAAGCATCATCGCGCGGTACTTTTCTTCGGTCAGGCCAGAGCCGCTTTGTCCCAGTGATTTCGCCCACTCCACATCAGGCTCAAGCTCGTCGGGCCCGACAACATCAATCGGTAAATCCATTTGGTGGGACAGGCCGTCCTCGGTAATTTGAAAAGAAATAGAGCAGTTAAAAATGGCTTTACCGTCCTGCTTGGCCACAACGCGACGGGTGGAAAAACTGCGCCCATCGCGAATGGGGTCCACGTCAAATATAATCGGCCGTTGATTGTCACCAGGGCGCAGAAAATAAGAATGCAGCGAATGCGGTTTACGGGACGGGTCGACCGTGCGGTAAGCGGCGTTGAGCGCCTGCGCTGCGACTTGCCCGCCAAATACGCGGGGCAGCCCAAAGGTCAGAGAATTTCCCCAAAATAAGCAGGTGTCGAGTTGCTCCACATGTAAGCAATCGATGAGGTCGGCGCTGGTAAAGGCAAAGTCTTTCATAGCGCTGTTATTGCCACATGTGAGCACAAAGCCAAGGGCGGAATTGTGAATAGGGGTGGGTTGTTTTTGAAGTATATTTCACGCCTCAATTATGTAAGCCATCTACATTAACTCAGACTGAAACCTTCATTAGAAATCACGATATCTTAGGCGCGGCATCAATTCCTATTGCTCTGTGGCACGGACTGTGAAAAGCCGAAAGCTATGTTGTCGACGCTTGACATATTTCGCATAGGCATTGGCCCGTCGAGTTCCCACACAGTGGGGCCTATTCGTATTGGCAAACGCTTTGTTGATGCCCTGAAAAAACGTGGGCGTTTTGAGGCTGTGTCGCGTGTAGTGGTGACGTTGCAAGGCTCGCTGGCGCTGACGGGGGTTGGGCATGCTACGCCCAAGGCCAGTATTTTAGGGCTGCTCGGCCTCGAGCCTGAAACGCTTGACCCTTATGAAGCGGACCAACTTGTCGCGCGTGTGGAGGAGGCAAACACGCTACTCCTGGGCGGGACGAGGGATATCAAGTTTAATCCAAAGACTGACATCGTTTTTGATTTTGAAACGGCGCCAAAACTTCACCCTAACGGTATGGCGATGGAAGCCTATAACGCCGACGGCGCATCAGTTTTTAAGCAGACTTACTATTCCACGGGCGGAGGGTTCATTGCGTCCAAACGACAGCTAGAAACACCATTGCCCAAAGACATTGTCACGTCTGATATTAAAGTGCCTTATCCATTCACCTCTGCCGAGCAGCTTCTCTTCCTCTGTGCGACGCAAGACAAGGCCATTCACGAAATTATCTATGCCAATGAGGATGCCATGCGCCCGCGCGCGGAGACGCACGCCGCGCTCGACCGTATTGCCGAAGTGATGAACGCCTGCATTGACCGAGGTCTGCAGACGGAAGGGATTTTACCAGGCGGGCTAAAGGTGAAACGCCGCGCGCCACAGATTTGGGAAAAGCTTCACGGCGCGCCGCTCTCCAATGAACGCGAACAATTGTTTGACTGGCTCAATGTTTATGCCATGGCGGTGAATGAAGAGAACGCCAATGGTGGCCAAGTCGTAACGGCCCCGACGAATGGCGCGGCGGGCATCATACCTGCCGTGCTGCGTCACTACTGCGCAGGAGAGCGCAAGAACGAGAAAAACATTCGAAAATTTCTTCTGACGGCTGGCGGCATCGGACTGCTCTATAAACAGCGCGCGTCTATTTCTGGCGCGGAAATGGGATGCCAAGGGGAGGTAGGTGTGGCGTGCTCCATGGCGGCAGGCGGGCTAGCCGCCGTTTGGGGTGCGACGCCTCTACAAGTCACAAGCGCGGCGGAAATCGGGATGGAACATAACCTTGGCCTGACGTGTGATCCCGTCGGTGGGCTCGTGCAAATCCCGTGTATTGAACGCAACGCCATAGGCGCGGTGAAAGCGGTCAATGCAGCCCGGCTCGCCCTTCATGCGTCGGAGAAAATGAAAGTGAGCCTCGACCAAGTCATTGAGACCATGCGCCAAACGGGCCTCGACATGAGCACCAAATATAAAGAAACAAGCCAAGGCGGTCTGGCGGTCAATGTTGTTGAGTGTTAGCGTGAGTTTTTTGCAAAGCAAAAAATCACGCATCTCGATGCAAAAAACGCGCAGCCTTAGCGCGTTCTTTTGTGTCGAGCAGATAGATGAAAATTGAAAGTGAAGTCAATAAACATGCAGGTCGAAACACGTTGAAGCTAAGGACTGAATTTTACGATATACAAATCGTGTGTGTTTTGTGCACCGCTTTTGTGTTAACTTATCAAGGTGAAATGCATCGCGCAGACAGGTAAATATGAATAACCTTCCCACAAATCATCTCGTGGACAGCTTTGGACGCCAGATTACCTAT
>CALLME010000110.1 GCA_938007945.1 uncultured Caulobacterales bacterium | reverse complement strand
GCAAGAAACCTCTCCCAATAAGGTGTGGCGTGCGGAACGGTGGTTTGTTGCAGCATAATTTCAGACAACCAGACAGCATAAGGGTCCGCGACTTGACCTGCGGCGCGGTCTTCGGGTCTGATACGCCACGGCAAGCTACGGCCTGTTTTGTCATACCAGCGCAGCAAGGCACGACGCATGGTCTCTATTTCTTGCACAGATTTCCTAGAGTCTATCGGATTTTTAATGGGGCTTGGCTTGTTCACAGCCCCCTCCTAGTCCAAAAGATGGTTGTGAATAAAGAGGCAAATAAGACAGGCGATAATGCACTTTCGCGAGAGGAACGCGCAAGGCTTGCCGCGTGGCTTTCGACCCAACGCGGACGGCGGCAATATCGTCACGCGCCGCATGCGGGGCGCGCGATTCAGAAAATCGTCAAACCATTGTCGAGTAAACACGGTGCAGGGGTCAGTGCAATTTCTGAAAACTGGCCAGAAATTGCAGGTACGCGATTTGCTAAGTTTTCTCGCCCCGTTAAAATCACAGGCGGACGCGACGGACGGACGCTGCATATCCAAGCACCGGGCGCAGCAGCGGCCCTCATCATGGCTGGCAGCGGGCAAATTCTTGACCGTCTTAATACCTTTTTGGGCCACGGCCATATTTCGCGCATAAAGGTCGTGCAGTCCGCGATGAAGGTTGCTTCGCCTTCGACTAACCCAAAAAAACAACCGCGCGGCCTCTCCCCGTCAGAAGCGGATGAACTGCGCTTAAGCCTTTCCAAGGTCAAAGACCCTGCGCTAAAACAAGCTTTAGAAGACCTTGGACGAAAAGCACTCTCGCAAAATTAAATAAAAGAAGAGCCTGATATGACATTTACAAAACTCCTGACCGCCGTCGCGCTTGGCCTCTCAACGGTCGCGCTGACCGCCCTGCCCGCAAACGCGCAATCAACTTCTTCAAGCAAATTTGATTGGAACGTTAAAAAAGACGCCCATGCAGGCCATGACCACGGCACTGAAGGCGTTGAGCATATCTTTACCGAAGCCCCAGATGAGCACACAATTGGCGACGCCCTCGCCCCGCATAGCCTGATTGTCTATGCCTCAGTCGTGTGTGGCCATTGCGGCAAATGGTTTGAAAACGACTATCCTGTCATCAAAGAGCGCCTGATTGATACAGGCAAGCTAAAGCTTATCTTCCGCGAATTTCCAACCCAGCCCGCTGATGTCGCTGTCGCAGGTTTTCAAATCGCAAATTGCGCTGCGCCAGAAGATTATTTTGACGCCATCGTCTATCAATTCCAAAATCAAAAAGAGACCTTTGAGCGCCTCCGTATTGGTGAGGGCCGCGAACGTTTCCTTGAGCTTGCGAAAAAGGCAGGGATTGAGACTGAAAACGAGATGATTACCTGTTTTGAGAGCAAAGACGGCAAAGCCCGCATTGAAACGGCTATGAAGCGCGCCCAAGCAGGTAAGGTTGACGCCGTCCCCGCGCTCATTCTTGACGGGGCGCTCATGCCTGGTCTGAATGGCGCGCGCGAAGTCTTGCAAGCTTTAGGCGAGCCTGTAGACGGCTAAATTCTAACGAAATCTCCGTAAAAAGGCCGACATTCATTAAGAATTCGGCCTTTTTTGTTAATAAATTAACAAAACATTTACATCAAACTTGCGTTTAACAAAGAGATAGCGAGACTTCCCTATGACACAAATTTTTCAAACTGATTCGTTTAAAACCTTACGGGCAGTCATTCTTGGCGGCGTCTGCGCGCTAAGTCTTGCGGCGTGTGGAAATTCTGCAAATTCAACAAGCGGCCCAACAACTGGTGGCTCTGCGGAACGTAGCCAATATGAATTTGACGATGACCACGCCATTGGCAACCCAGATGCCAAAGCCACGATTATAGAGCACGCCTCTGTGGTCTGCGGGGCGTGTGGCAATTGGCACACAACGGTCTATCCAGAGTTTAAAAAGAAATATATTGATACAGGTCTCGTCCGCTTCGTCTTTCGAGAGTTTCCGACCTCCCCTGAAAATCTGGCCCAAGCGGGCTTTCTCATTGCGAATTGCGCTGGCGAGGACAAGTTTTTTGAAAATATCGGCCTTCAATTTAAGCGCCAGCGTCAGATTTTCGCGGCCGCCAGCAAAGGCACAGTTAAAGACGAATATATCGCCATCGCCAAAGCAGGAGGACTCTCAGAAGAAGAGTTTGAGCAATGTTTGCAAGATCCGGTCGAAATCGCGCGTTATGAAAAAGTTGTACAAATGGGCCAAGATGCGGGCGTGACGGGCACGCCAAGCTTTTTCGTCAATGGCGTAAAGACTAAGATGTTTGTACTTGAAGATTTTGACAAAGCACTTCGCCCTATTTTGGGTGAAGAGGCGACAAAGTCTGACGTTAAAGAAGACGACGCTGAGAAAGAGCCTGCTGAGTAATGTCTGAAGGGTCCGAATTCACTGATGCCGATTTGACGGAGATGCCAAAGCGCGTCCCCGCTAAACGATCTTTGGCCTTTGAGTCGATTAAACTCGTCGGTTTTAAGTCTTTCGTCGACCCTACCGACTTTCTTATTGAGCCAGGCCTGACGGGCATTGTTGGGCCAAATGGTTGCGGCAAGTCCAACCTACTTGAAGCCATCCGCTGGGTGATGGGGGCTAATTCTGCCAAAGCTATGCGCGGCAAAGGCATGGACGACGTCATCTTTAACGGCACAAAGCAACGCCCGGGCCGCAACCAAGCGCATGTCACGCTTAAAATTGATAATCGGTCTCGCATAGCGCCGCCAATGTTCAATGATGACGACACACTCGAAGTCACGCGTATCATCACAAAAGGCCAAGGCAGCAAATATAAGGTCAATGACAAGACTGTGCGCGCCAAAGATATTCAGCTGTTATTTGCGGACGCCAGCACAGGCGCTAATTCACCCGCGCTCGTGCGTCAGGGCCAAATCAATGAGCTGATTTCGGCCAAACCCAGCAACCGTCGTAAAATCCTCGAAGAAGCGGCGGGCATTTCAGGGCTACATACACGCCGCCACGAGGCTGAACTGCGTCTGCGCGCAGCGGAAACAAACCTTGCGCGTCTGGATGACATTCTTGGACAAATCGAAAGTCAGCTGCTTTCGCTACGCCGTCAATCGCGTCAAGCGGCACGTTATAAACGTCTCGCAGGTGAAATTTTTGAATATAAGGCCCTGCTTTGGCTCAAGAGGTGGAACGCGGCCATTGAAACGCTCTCGACGGCGCAAGAGACGCTCAACACCTATAATACCCAAGTTCAAGATACGGCCAAAGCCGCATCTGAAGCGACGCGTGAGGCCACAGAACTTGCAGGTCTGCTTGAGCCTAAACGCGAGGAGCAGATTATTGCTGCCGCCGTATTGGGGCGCCTCAATGCTGCAAAAGAAGCGCTCGAAAATGACGAACATTCCGCCAAAACTGAACTGCGCAAACTCGAGAGTCAAATCGAGCAACTCGCAAGCGATCTTGAGCGCGAAACAGGCATTGTTATGGACGCCGATCAAGCGGATGCGCGCTTAAAGGTTGAGTTTGATGAGTTGTCTGCTGTCAAAGATATGTCCGCTGCGCTTGACGCCGCCTCTGACGCGGCTGCGAGCGCCATTTCAAATCGTAGTAGCTTAGAGACAGATTATAACGAACTGACCCGCCGCGCCGCAGATATCAATGCGCGCAAAGAGTCGGCTCACCGCGAAGCGGAACAAGCCGCCCGTCGTCTTGCGCGGGTGAGTGATGATTACGAGCGGGCCAAAACAAAGCTTTCTGATCTGCTGGAAGGCGGAACAGACATGGCGAGCCAGAACCTGTTTGCGGCAGGCGCAAAAGACGCTTTGTCCGAGCTAGAAGCGGCACGCGAGACCGAACAGAAATTAAGTGCCGCCCGTAGTGAGGCAGAAAAATCAGACCAAACGGCGCGCGATGCTCTCGCCGATGCCAAACAAGCAGTGTCAAAACTTACCGCTGAACAGGACGCCCTTCGCCGTGTTCTCGCGCGCACAGAGAACGCCAATTGGACGCCTGCATTATCAAAAGTCGGTGTGAAAAAAGGTTATGAGCAGGCCCTTGCCGCCGCTCTTGGTGAAGATTTGGATGCGGCTGTTAATGAGGACGCTCCGCTGCGCTGGCAAGGCGCGAGTGCGGCTAAGCAAAACTTGCCCGCAGGTGTCACACCGCTATCTGAATTTGTCAGCGGCCCAGAGGAGCTAACCCCGCGCCTGTCACAAATCGGTCTTGTCGAGGATAGCGATATAGACGCATTGGCCTCTAAGCTTTTTCCAGGGCAACGTCTTGTGACGCGTGAAGGCCGTGTTATCCGCTGGGACGGATTTGCAATTGACGCGGAAGCTGAAACCTCCGCCGCCATACGCTTGCAACAACAAAGACGCCTTGCTGAACTGAGCGACGAAATCACAAAGGCGGAAGCCGCAGTCTCCACGGCTATGGCCAATTTTGAAACCGCGCGTGAGGCGCGCCAAGAGGCGGACGCACAGGCAAAAACCGCGCGCCAAGCGATACCTGATTTAGAGCGCAAAGAACGTGCCGCCAATGCAGCGCTCTCGCAATTTGAAACAGATATTGCCCGTGAGAGCGCGCAAAAGCGCAGCCTAGAAGAACAAGTCGAACGCCTAAGCGCGGAGCTCGCGGAACTCACCACCCAAAACGACGCGGCGCAAAAAGCCTTTACTGAGATGGCCGAGACGGAAGATTTCACAGCGCAAGAAGAAGCATTATCCGAGGCGCTACAAGCTGCACGAGAAACGGCAGATGACGCGAGCGGACATTACCGCAGCCTCAAAAATGATGTCGAAGCCCGCCAAGCGCGCCTTAAATCCGTTGAGAGCGAGCGTGAAAATTGGGCCCGCCGCAAAGCGTCAGCGCAGTCCCGTGTTGAGCAACTTGAGGGCCGTCAACTCTCCGCACAAACTGCACTCACGGCCGCCACTTCTGGCCCAGATCAATTTGAAGAGCGACGCAATAATCTATTTGCGGAACTCGCAACGGCAGAGAACCGCCGCACGAGCGCAGCTGATGCCCTCGCTATGGCTGAAAGCCAAACACGAGAGGCGGAGACGAAAGCCCGCGAAGCGGAAGCTGCGCATAACACCGCGCGCGAGCACCGCGCCGCCTCTGAGGCGCGCCTCACGGCAGCGCAAGAACGCATCACAGAAAACCGCGCGCGTATTGAAGAAACGCTGTCTTGTGAGCCTGATGAACTTGTCAGCCATCTCGGAGAACTTGACCCTGGCACGTCGCTCTCGGAGAATGACATTGAGCGCAAGCTTAACCGGCTTTCATCAGAGCGTGAAAAAATGGGCGGCGTCAACTTGCGCGCCGACGAAGAAGCGGCGGAACAAGAGGAACGCATGGCTGCGATGTCTGATGAGCGTGCTGATCTTGAAGCCGCAATTGCGCGCCTGCGCGAAGGCATTGATGAGCTTAATTCCGAAGGACGTCAAAGACTTCTTGCGGCTTTTGATACAGTCAATGGTCACTTTGGGCGTTTGTTTACAACGCTCTTCGGCGGCGGTGAAGCCTCTCTTGCGCTGACAGAATCAGACGACCCGCTAGAGGCAGGGCTCGAGGTGATGGTCAGCCCGCCAGGCAAGAAACTCGGCTCTATGAGTTTGATGTCAGGCGGCGAACAAGCGCTAACGGCGACGGCGCTTATCTTTGCGGTATTCCTGTCAAACCCGGCTCCAATTTGTGTGCTGGATGAAGTGGACGCGCCGCTCGATGACGCCAATGTCTCGCGCTATTGCGACCTACTCGACGAGATGACGAAAAACACGGACACGAAATTTATCGCCATCACTCACAATGCTGTCACTATGAGCCGCATGAACCGTTTATTTGGCGTGACCATGGCTGAACAAGGTGTGTCGCAGCTTGTTTCAATGGAACTGAGCGCGGCAGAACAACTCGTTGCGGCTGAGTAGCTAAAACCAATTGTCGAAATCATTAAGCCCCGCTGGCATTTTTGAGCGCGGGGCAACTTCAGTGGGTCTTAGGGGCTCATCTTTCAGACTGTTACATTATCTTCGATGAACGCCTTAGTCATGTCTTTGACTGTGGCTAAAATGGCAACATACCGCTTCATTATATGTCCTTGCAAGTCCGCTGCCGTGCTGGCGCGAACTTTTCTCGCAATACGAATACCTCTTCGTCTCTACTCTTCTGCCCCAAACGGTCCAAATTGACGCAGACTGTGGATTAGTCATAAAACACATATATTTCAACAACTTAGCACCTAGGCAGTCACTGTTGACTTAGGGGGGTCGCGTGAGTATGTTGCGCGCGCCTGAGAGGGGTCATTTTGGCCTTATTAAGGGTAATTTGAGGGTAAATCCCGTGACTAAAGAGACATCTTCACGGCCAAATGATGACGCGGCACTCAAAGCCTTGGGCGATAAGCTCAAAGCCCGCCAAAATGCGTCAGATGCGGCCAAAATCGTCGAAGATAAATCTGGTATGGGCCAAGGCCTCAAATATGCGTCGGAGTTTACAGCTGCCGTCCTCGTGGGAGGCGCTTTGGGCTATTTCGCAGACAAATTTTTAGGGACCGCGCCTTGGGGCTTGCTGGTTGGATTATTTTTGGGCTTTATGGCTGGTGTTAGAAACGTCATCCGCGCCGCCCGCGAAGGACTGGAAGGCGATATTGGCGAAGATTTGCCAGACGCCGCCCAAGAGCAGGAGTAGGTCATGATCAGAGCCGGCCTTGACCCGATATCCCAGTTTAAAATCTATAAGCTCGCCGAGCTTAAGGTAGGGAAATACGACCTCTCTTTTACAAATGCGTCTTTTATGATGCTTCTCGCTGTGGCCCTTATCGGACTTTGGATGTTCTTTGGGACGCGAAAGCGCGAGCTTGTGCCTGGTCGCGGTCAGAGCTTTGTTGAAGTGACGTACGAATTCGTCGCTGGCCTTGTGCGTAGCTCAGCAGGCGCAGACGGGCTCAAGTTCTTCCCTTTCGTCTTCTCACTTTTTATCTTCATCCTTTTCGCGAACATGCTCGGCATGATCCCGATTTTCTTCACAACCACGAGCCATATCATTGTGACGTTTACACTTGCGATGATGGTGATGGCTTTGGTCGTCGGTTACGGCGTATTCAAGCACGGCTTTAAGTTTCTGAAAATTTTCTGGCCGAGCGGTATTCCCATTGTTATTCTCCCGTTTGTCTCACTGCTTGAAGTGATCTCATTTCTCTCGCGTCCTATCTCCCTTTCTGTGCGTCTATGGGCAAATATGCTCGCGGGTCACATTCTGCTGAAACTCTTCGCAGGATTTTGCATTATGATGGTCACTGCGTTTGGCCTCTTCCCTGGCGCGCTTGGCGCAATCATTCCGTTTACATTGACATTCGCGCTTATCCCGCTCGAATTTCTCGTCGCCTTTGTGCAAGCCTATGTGTTTGCGCTTTTGACATCCGTTTATCTGTCCGATGCCTTGCATCCGGGCCACTAATTCACTACTGCACTCACAACAAATTCCACAGGAGATATAATCATGGAAGCAGAAGCAGCAAAATACATCGGCGCAGGCATTGCATGTCTGGGCATGGCAGGCGCCGGCATCGGTCTTGGCCACATCTTTGGTAATTACCTCGCAGGCGCTTTGCGCAACCCCTCTGCGGCTCAAGGTCAGTTCGCAAACCTCATCTTCGGCTTCGCCGTGACAGAAGCGCTCGGCATTTTCTCATTCGCCGTTGCTCTTATCTTGATGTTCGTGGTCTAAGCCACATTATCTGATTTAAAGGTCGCCACATGACTTTCATGACTTTGCTTTCCAATCTCACATTACCTGTATCTGACATTGTGATGATGGCAGCTGCCGCAGCGGCACCTGATGATGTTTTGAATATGGAACATCATGAAGCGTCGGCGTCCTTTCCTCCCTTTGATCCGCAATATTTTGCGGGTCAAATTTTTTGGCTGCTGATTAGCTTTGCCATTCTTTATTTCATGCTGTCGCGTGTGTTTTTGCCCCGTATCGGGCAGACACTTGAAGAGCGCAGCAACCGTATTGCCGACGACCTCGACACAGCTGCGCAGATGCAAGCTCAAGCCGAGGACGCCTCTAAGTCTTATGAGCGCTCTCTCTCTGACGCACGCGCAAAAGCGCACAATGTCGCCGAGAGCACACGCGCCTCCGTCGATGCAGAACTTGCCAAGGAAATGGCGGAAGCCGATGCCTTGGCTGAGAAGCAGTCCGAGCTTGCCGAGACACGCATCCGCAAAATTCGCACAGAGGCGATGGCCAATATCGATTCTATTGCAGCTGATGTTGCGCAAGCTGCGATTGAAGCCGTTTCAGGCAAGAAAATGACGGCGGCGGCCGTCACTAAAGCTATAAAGGCGCGTTAAGATGGAACATGCCGTTCACCTCCCTGACGGATTTGGCGATCCTACACTCTATGTGATTATCGCTGTTTTGCTTTTCTTTGTGATGCTGGCTTATTTCGGCATTCATAAGAAAATTGCGACCGCCCTAGATGCGCGATCTGCAAAAATCAAAGACGAGCTTGATGA
The DNA here is from genome assembly GCA_938007945.1 of uncultured Caulobacterales bacterium. GTDB lineage: Bacteria > Pseudomonadota > Alphaproteobacteria > Caulobacterales > Maricaulaceae > Fretibacter. Next base: position 941 of record CALLME010000110.1, on the reverse strand, counting down.
AGCGCGTCGTCTTCGCGAAGAAGCGCAAGCCCTCCTCGCGAGCTATCAGCGTAAGCAAAAGGAAGCCGAAGCCCAAGCCGAAGATATCGTCAAGCAAGCTCGTCACGATGCTGAGATTATGGCGGCGAATGCGCGCAAAGATTTGGCAGATCGGTTAGAGCGCCGCGCGGCTATGGCGGAGACCAAAATCGCAAATGCAGAGAAGCAAGCGCTTGCTGATGTTCGCGCTCGTGCCGCTGATATCGCCCTCGATGCCGCGCAAGATATGTTAAAATCAGGTCTCACGGCGGCAGAGAAAACCAAGCTCGTAAAATCAGGTATTAGCTCCATGGGCAACATCTTGAACTAAGATACGGTTCTTAATCTCATATAAGAAGCCCGCCTTTGGCGGGTTTTTTTGTGGCTTTGATGGCCATGACGCTTGCAATTATGCCTCTCTGCCCCGACATTAAGGCTCCACCATCGGAGCTTCCCATGCGCACAGATACGGCCCTCACCCCGACGCTTTTAAAAGATTACAGCCCCCTTAATTTTGAGCTGAACTCTGTGTATCTCACCTTTGATTTACAGCCCGAGGCGACGGTGGTGCGCAGTAAAATCGCCCTCAAACGTCTAGCGCCAGGATCGCTTGTCTTAAACGGTGAGGACATTACGCTAAAATCGGTTAGCGTTGACGGACGTGCTTTGAAACGCTCAGATTATACGCTTGACCAAAGTCATCTCACCCTCCCCAATCTGCCAGATAATTGCACGCTTGAGATTGAGACAGTGTGTAACCCTGCGGCGAACTCGACGCTTATGGGTCTCTATGTCAGCGGCGGGCGGTTCTGTACGCAATGTGAGGCTGAGGGCTTTCGCCGCATGACTTACTACCCTGACCGTCCTGATGTTCTGTCGGTTTTCACAGTGAAAATTCTCGCGGATAAAACCAATTACCCCTA
>CALLME010000109.1 GCA_938007945.1 uncultured Caulobacterales bacterium | reverse complement strand
AAGGCGCGACTTTTGACATGGATGTGCCGCGTTGCGACGAACCAATGCCTTGATATCCTCAAGCGCAAAGGTCCAATTTATTCAGACAGCGTCCCCGATATTGAGGACGGCCGCATGAGTGCAGTTGAAATGTTAAGCGCGGATGATGACGCAAGCAAAGTCAGGCGCGCCATGGCGACCTTGCCAGACATGCAGCGCGCCGCAATCACACTCTGCTATTTTGATGAGCTATCGCAAAAAGAGGCCGCGACGATTTTAGGCGTGAGTGTGAAAGCTTATGAATCCCTCCTCTCAAGAGGGCGCAAAAAATTGAGAGCCGCGCTAGAAAACGCGGCCCAAAATAAGAGAAGGAGCGTCATATGATGGACCTCAAAACAACACAATATTATCTCGACTGCTACGGCACGGATACAACGCGCTGGCCCGAGCCAGAAGCGGGTAAAATTGCCTTGGCCGTTTACGCAAAAGAACTGGGTGAAAATTTACTTTCGGCCAAGCGTCTCGACGCAGCTCTTAGCAAGCCAAGCGCAGCCCCAAGCGATCTGCTCAGCCGGCGCATTATAGCAAATCTGCCAGCCCAAGACGGTACGCCCGCTAACGACGTCACACCTTCGCGCAAAATAAGCTGGCGCGCGGTTGCCGCCACTTTCGTTATGGTCGGCGCGATTGGTTTTGCGACGCTCTCTCTGCAATCGCCCGAAACGACGGCTCCGACCGAGCAAACACTCACGGCTGAAAACACGACTGAAGAGACAGAAATCTGGCGCGAAGCCGCCCTCGATATGGGCGTCGATGATGTCTTTGATTGGGTCTATAGCGAGGATATTTAATCACTCTCAAAACGCGTCGTCAGAAATAGCGTTAGATAAAAATGAGAACTCGATTATAGTGGCACTATGACAATTGCGCCGCAAACCCAAAACCTTATGCGTCTTTTATCGCAAGTCATTCTGGCCGATGGGCATATCCATAAAACAGAAATTCAGGCGCTCGTGATGAGCGTCACTAAACTTGAGCTTAGGGATGAGGACGGTCATGCGCTGACGCCGACCACTATTCAAAGCTGGTTTGAATGTTATTTGGATGAACTTAACGCAACATGGTCGACGGCGCCCAAAGACGTCACACTTACGACACTCATTCTGTCACTTGCAGAATGGCCTGAGAAGCAAGCCGTTGTGGACGCGCTCGAAATGATTAGCCTGTCGGATGCTGATTATCATAGCGAAGAAAAACGGCTCATCTCGCTTGTCAAAACTTTCTGGCAGTATGATGGGTTAGATGCTCCGGGCTCGCGGATTGACCCATAGGACAATTATTTATGGGTGTTTTACGGCTATATGATTGTCTCTGTAAGGAGCTAAGTACGCCCTCTTTTCCCCTATAACCCGTCGATATTTAGACCCCCACAGTCACAAAACCCTCAAAACGACAGTCAAATAAGGTATTTTTGACATCACGGATTTGTGATAATTAAATTATTGACCAATTGGTTTATTACGCATATATCAATCTCATCGCAGCCACCGAGCTGTATTTTTTAAAACCCAATCTTGACCATTTGGTCTATAACTACAGGACTATAACATGACAACGACAGCAACATTCTCAGACACAACAACTGCCGAATTTTCAGCAACACAAATCAACGCGCTGGGTGAAAAAATCAGCAACATTGGTGTAAACGCACTTCGCTTTACAGGCGCCACAGTTCTAGGCTGGATCGGAGCTATGAAATTTACGGCCTATGAAGCAGGCGCTATTGAAGGTCTCGTCGCCTCTAGCCCGTTGACATCTTGGTTATACAGTGTTTTCAGCCTGCAAGGCGCGTCTAACCTTATCGGCGCAACCGAAATCACTTTGGCTGTTATCATTGCCCTTGGTGCAAAATTTCCGAAGCTCGCACTTATTGGGGCCCTCGGCGCGCTCGCGACATTCTTTGTCACATCAAGCTATCTTCTGACAGCGCCAGTTTGGGAAGCTAGCCTCGGCGGTTTCCCAGCCCTCTCAGTCGTTCCTGGCCAGTTCTTGCTTAAAGACATCGTTCTCCTAGCAAGTGCCGTTTTCCTCACGGGTGATGCACTTAAGCGCATCGGCCGCACAGCTTAAACCCCCCAACGCTTACGGTTTAGCCTTTGGGCTAAGCCGTAAGCTTTTTGCTACCATGTGAAATTTACGCGCCCCAAAACAAAAGCAGACCGCCAATCTACCCGTGCTCGCTCCCCTCGCGCGCGGATATATTGGAGGCCTGCTCACCGTCTCTCCCCCGAGAAACTTTTTAAGACGTGACATCTTCTGATATCACATCATGGGTCACATTGGCGGCTCACTCCCACGTTACCGCCTTTGTGGTTTTTCTTAAGCGCTGCGGCGCTTGAGCGCTTTTTCAGCTTTAGCCGCCATTTGACGGGCACGGACACGTTCAAAACTATCAAGCGCGTCAAGTTCTATGCGAAGCTCACCCGAGAGATGCGACGTTTGCGTCACAATATCATCCAGCGAGTTGCGCAGGTTCTCTTTGCGGGCAATCACAGACTGCGCGTATGAGCCATAAGCTACATAGCCGTCCTTTTGCGCATTGCTATCCACTTTGTCCTCAGGGACACTGTCATTGAGCTTTCTAATTTGACGCTCAAGGTCTTCTCTTGTTGCCTCTAATACGGCAATCCGCTTTTGAAGTTCCGCAATTTGGAACTTTGTTTGGCGGACATTTTTATCCATCGCACTGTTCATAATCTCACCTAAACCCATTATTTCACGGTGGTTTTCCCACTCATTGAAAGCTCTTATAGCGCTACATAGCTACAATTCCGTGAAGGAACGTGAAAAATAAAGTGTAAACACGGGGGCTTAACTCTCATTTTCCGTTAACCTTTGATTTACGGGATTCACTTAAAGGTAGAAGGACGTTAACTATATTTATGACGGCAAGTGAAATGATTCGCCTTGGGAGGGTTACAAAATGCGCGTACTTCTAATCGAAGACGATAGCGCGACAGCGCAGGGTATCGAATTGATGCTCAAAACAGAGGGCTTCAATGTCTATACGACCGACCTTGGGGAAGAGGGTGTCGATCTAGGCAAGCTATATGATTACGATATCATCCTGCTAGACCTCAACTTACCAGATATGCCAGGCTTTGACGTTTTAAAGACGCTCCGCATGGCAAAAATCAACACACCTATCTTTATTCTGTCAGGCACGAATGACATCGACAGTAAAGTCCGCGGCCTCGGCACAGGTGCTGATGATTACATGACCAAGCCATTCCACAAAGATGAGCTTATCGCGCGCATCCACGCTGTTGTACGCCGCTCTAAAGGGCACAGCCAGTCAATCATTACAACAGGCGACATTAAAGTGAACCTTGATGCCAAGACGGTTGAAGTCGGTGACCACCGCGTTCACCTCACAGGCAAAGAATACCAAATGCTTGAGTTGCTTTCGCTTCGCAAAGGCACGACGCTTACGAAAGAAATGTTCCTCAACCACCTCTACGGCGGCATGGACGAGCCAGAACTTAAAATCATCGACGTCTTTATCTGTAAGCTACGCAAGAAAATTGCGGCCGCGACGGCAGGTGAGCATTATATCGAAACTGTCTGGGGACGTGGCTATGTGCTTCGCGACCCAGCCAAAGATAAGATGAGCGCTTAGTCGCTCACACATTATCCCTCCCACGGATATAAAAACACCCCGCCGCAAGGCGGGGTTTTTTGTGGCCTATGATGAATAAATGCGAGATTTAGTCGAGAGCCGCAAAATTTAGGCGACGCTTGTCTTGCCTTCTTGCGACACTTGCTCAGGGCGTGTTTCAGACAAATCGGAGCGGGCGCGATTAAAGCGGCGTTTCGCGCCCTCAAACGTTGTCCGCCCGCTTGGAACCTTAGCGTTTGGGTCAATTGGCTCTTCGATAATCATTTCGCGCTTGCGCAATATATGCGGAACGCCTTCCACACCGTCGAGACCGAAGTTCAGATTTGACACGTCTTCCCCGCGTCCCAAGACTAAAAAGCCGAGTTCGCGCACTACAGACGTAAGCTCGCGCAACACACGGATTTGAGCCGGTGCGCTGTAGCGCGCAAGACCTTTGCGAAATACGACTAAATGAAACTCACCGAGCACATCGAGCTTCGACAGCAAATGAAAGTCGGTAAACACAATTCTGTCTTTAAGGCTGTCCTTAATTATCCAGTCCTCGCCCGCGCGGTCAAAAAAGCGAATTAGGTCAGTAATCGGCAGTCCGCGCTGCACATCAAAATGCGTATAACGCCCCGCCCGCGCGCGGTCGATGGCGACAGACGGATAGTCCACCGCCGCTATTTCATATTTCAGTCCTGGAAAGAGATCTTTATTTTTTTCAATCGCCATGGCGATCGAATAAGGCTCTTGCCCGCTTGAGCAGCCATAAGAGAGTATGCGCAGGGTCGTTCCTTTATAAAGGCGGTGCAGAACAGGTAAAACCGTGTTCAAAATGTCTTCGAGGCTTTCAGCGTCATCATTAAATTGCGAGTCGCGCTCTAGCAAAGCAGAGACCACGTGCACAGCAAGTCGCGTTTGTCCGCTGCCAAATAGCTCTTCAATCATCATCTGGAGATTGTCATAGCCCTCTTGCCGCGCCAGCGCCGATAAGCGTGTCTCAATCAGGAACTCATGATTGCCGCCGAGGTTCACACCCGCAAGCTCAAGTGTTAGCCGCTTAAGCGCTTCGTAATAAGAGGGTTTGAGCGACAACGCAGCGGACATAATTAAATAAGCCCTGCCATCATGAATTTACTTTCTATGATATCGCTATCAAATGGCTTCATCACATATTCATCCGCGCCCGCCTCTAAAGCTTCGGTGATTTTAGTCACGTCACGTTCTGCGGTGCAAAACACCACAACGGGGTCTCCGCCTTTTGGCTCTTTGCGCAAAGTCTTTAAGAAGTTCAGACCGTCCATGACGGGCATATTCCAATCGAGCAAAATGGCGTCTGGCATTTGACCACGGCATTGATCGAGTGCGTCTTGTCCATTGGCGGCTTCCGAGGTTTCAAAAGACAAGTCTTTGAGGATACGACCCGCCACGCGGCGTATCATTTTTGAATCGTCAACAACGAGGCAGGTTTTCATGAGGCAATCTCCGCAGCCGAGATGACGTCATCGTCCATCGGTTCAGTCAATTTTTGTTTTCGCGCGCGCGGTACAGACACGACAATATGCGCGAGTTCATCCGCCGCATGAGGGCCTGGTGTAATCATCATACCCTCAAGACGAGAGGCCGTCATATCTTGCGACGGCATAAATGCACTGACCCCCAAGGGCGCACCAGGACATTTAACAGAGATAGTCGTCGCGCTGTGATTTTGCGTCACTGTTACAGCAATATGTCCTGCTCCGCTCTGACCGCGCGCGCGGCGCGTTTCTGGTTTTTCCAAGATTGAGCGCACGCAAGTCCGCGCAATATGGTCAAGCACATGCTGCGCCGCATTCACACGCTCTGCGCCAATCGTGACACCGTCAGCCGCGTAAGACACACTTACGGTTTTTTCTGTCAGCCGCGCCTCATGCAGGGCTTGCGTGATGAAGCCGTCCATTAAATTTTCAAAAGCAACTGGGACAGATGATTGCGTTTTAGGCGGGACAGGCGAGGTTAAGGCTGTGACATCAAGCTCTGTCGTTGTTAGCTCTAGAGGGTCTTCCAAACTTTCTAAAGGCGCGACTATTTGTTCTATGGGCTCGCCTTCAAGGACATCAGCAGTTGCAAGCGAAACAAGTTGACCCTCTATTTCATCTTCCGAAAAACTTGCGAGCTTTGTCAACGACTCGCGTTCAGGCCCCACTTTGGTCAACCCCATGAGCGGGGCGAGCCCCGCACGAGCCGCACGGTAGCGCGCCTCAATGTCTGGCATAGGCGGAGCGTCGGGTGTAAATACAGCGTCAGTCTCAGGCTCTAATATCTCAGGCTCTAAGATCTCAGGCTCTAAGGTCTCAGCCTCCTCATGGCCCTCTACATTGGCAGGGCGCGGCGCAATCTCGTTTAGCCCGCTTTCATATTGCAAAAATAATGTGTTCAGTGACAGCACACGCCCCTGCACGGTCGGCAAAGGCGCACGGTCATTGACGGCATTGACCACGGTTTGCGCGGCACGAAAGATGGCACGCGCGCGCAAGCTCTTGGCGCCGGCTTGAATCTTATCAAGAGAGCCAATCAGCACATCAGGCGCGGCGCAGGGCTGCGCGCAGACGGCCTCAATCAACCCCTCAAGTTCACCTTGAACAGAGTCGCAAAACCGCCGTGCTACTGTCAGGTCATCACCCATCAACCAGCTTTCCTTAAAAAAAGCGCACATGCGCCAATCAGCGTGCGATTCGCACCACACACCACTCCCCTCAAGAGTGAAGAAAATTCGTTAATAGGCGATAAAGGCGGGGTGGAATTAATCCGCAAATGTTTGAGACGAAAATGCGGTGCAGCTTAGATATTCACTAACGTGCAAAGGCCAGACTAAGCAACCGAAACAGTTTATGACTGCGGTAATTTCGCGCTGAAGACGACGCGGTCTTCGTCTGCACCTGCGGCGATTTTTCCGCCGAGTTCGCGCAGGATGAGGCCTGCGTAGAAAGGCTGTATGGTGCGGCCGTCAAAACCGTCTTCTGGCATTTTCCCTGCCAGAGTAAGCTTGACCGCGTCCGCGAGGCGCGCTTTGGGTCCGACACATGTCAGGCGCATTTCAAATTGGTCTTCGACATCGCGGGTCAGCACAGTCACGCTGCCGCCGCGCGGGACGGCTTGGACGCCAAGCATGATGAGGTTGAGCAGTAAGCGCGCGGCGTCTTTTTCTATCCCGTCGCGGTCTGTGTTCCAAATAATCTCGGCTTTCGCGTCACCGTAAATGCCGTCTGTTAGCGTCTTAAGCTGATCAACGCCAATCACGCCTGGCGCAGAGCCACCTGCCCCAAAGGCGAGGCGCAGAAATTGCAATTTTCCAGAGGCTTGCCGCGCTGACGTTTTCACAAGCTCTATCGCGTCCTCGTGCATATCCGCATTATCTGGATCGTCGAGCACTTCGATAGCTGTCCCGAGCGCGGCAATTGGGCTGATGAGGTCATGAGCAATACGACCGCACATTTGGGCCGCAAATCCAGCAGATGAAAGTTTAGGGTCTGACATGGCTCGCTCCGAAATAAGTTCGGCGCTATATCGTCACGATTTGGCGTGTTTTGCAACCGTCCAAAAGCGTTGGAGACAACAAAAAACCGCGCCCGCCTTGGGAGCGGACGCGGTTTCAAAACTTACATGTGAGCAGGTCTATTTTTTAGACCACTGCCCACTATCATTCATAATCATGGAGCCCGGCGCGGCTTTGGCGATTTGCTTCTCACCAGAGAGGCGGCTAATCACTTCGACAGATACGCCTTTTTTCTCAGCCAAGTCTGTGTAGACGCTCTTGCGGCCGATATTAATCTCGTTCATGGCGCGGCGCTCTTCATCAGAGGCATTGCTGACAATGGCGAGATAGCCATCGATGCGCTCACCAATACGGCCCGCGGCGACAGCTTGGTCGACGACGGCTTTGGCGCTTGCGGCATAGGCAGGTGTGGCGTGAAATACGCTATAGCCCGCTGTACCAGCGGCCGTGACTGTCAGGGCCGCGAGGGCGGCAATCAGTAATTTCTTCATTTTAGACCTCCTTAAAATAGGTCGGGGTTACTCGTAATCAAATCATCCACGTCTTTATCAAGTCTAACGCGCACTTGTTGATCAATTTTGATATTCAAGTTGATTTCTATGGGCTTATCTGGCGCCACAATCTGTAATTTCGGCTGACAACCGACCAAGAAACAGGCCGCTATGCCATAGAGAAACACCTTATTTATCATGACCTTTTATCCTTTTCAGTCTGAACTTGGGATGAATAGTTTGTTTTATCAAGAGATTTAATCATCAGGGTCGTCATGGGCTCGCCTCTTCTGATGGGTCATCGCCCATATCGAGATATCCCTTTAATCGGTCCAACGACCCGTCTGGTTTGAGACTGCGCACGAGATTGACGAGCTCGCCGACCACGGTGACGTTAAAGTCAAATTCTGTGCCCGCGAGGATTTTCGGATTGCGCCCAATAAAGCGCAGATTGACCTCAATTTCGCCGTCAAGTGGGCCGTCAAGCAGAACGTAAAGCGACTTATACTCAAAATTACGCAGCGCTGTGAAAGCAAGGTCTTTGCCTGCATTTTCGCTTGGATCGTCTTGTTTTTGAAACTCTCTGAACTGCTGATAGTCTTGTAGCGTGACGTATTTTTCAGGGATGAGGTCGACGACAGACGTCAATTCTTGAGAGCGGTATCGAATAACCCCGCCGTTTTTCACCTCAAGCCGTCCTTTATCAATGCGCACATCTACGCCCGCGACAACGACAGGGATTGTGCCGACAACGTCGCCTGTGACGGTCAGCCCGCCGCCACTCGCTGCTCCCAGAAACGCCCCGGCCGTGACACCGTCAATACGCAACACGACACGGTTCTCAGCCGCGTCAAATGTCCAGACTGTTGGGTCGAGCGAGATAAACCCATTGGCCAGCGGCCATTTGGCGGACAGGATTTCGACGCC
>CALLME010000108.1 GCA_938007945.1 uncultured Caulobacterales bacterium | reverse complement strand
GGAATACGGATAGAGGCAGAACGGTTACGGCTTGAATAAGCGAGCATAACAGGCGCTTCAAAGCCCGGAACCAAACGCTTATAAGAGTTTGTTGAGGCGTTAGAGAAAGCGTTAATCGCTTTTGAGTGCTTAATGATGCCGCCAATATAGTGGAGGCATGATTTAGAGAGGCCCGCATATTCGTCGCCCGCGAAAGTCGGTTTGCCGTCTTTCCAGATAGACATGTGAACGTGCATGCCTGTGCCGTTATCATTCCACATCGGCTTTGGCATAAATGTCGCCGTTTTGCCGTAGGCGTGCGCTACGTTGTGAACGATATATTTATAAAGCTGCATGTTGTCGCCCATTTGAAGGAGCGTATCAAACTTCATGCCGAGTTCATGCTGTGCCGGTGCAACTTCGTGGTGATGCTTTTCAGGGCGAAGACCAAGTTCTTCCATAACGGTGAGCATTTCAGAGCGCATATCTTGCAGGCTATCGACAGGCGGGACAGGGAAGTAACCGCCCTTTGGTCCCGGACGGTGACCCATATTGCCGCCTTGATACATCGTGCCGGTATTTTGCGGCAGCTCAGATGAATCGATCTCGTAGCCTGTTTTATTTGTGTCTGTATCCCAACGGACATCATCAAAAACAAAGAACTCAGCCTCAGGACCAAAGAAGACGTCATCACCAACTTTAGCTGAGCGCATATAGGCTTCAGCGGCTTTGGCTGTGCCGCGCGGGTCACGGTTATAAGCTTCGCCTGTGTCAGGCTCTAGGATGTCACAGAAAACAGCGAGTGTATCTTGCTGAAAGAAAGGGTCCATTTTCGCCGTGTCCGGATCAGGGAGAAGAACCATGTCTGACTCATTGATATCTTTCCAGCCTGAGATGGATGAGCCATCGAACATTGTGCCGTCTTTGAAGAGATCTTCATCGACCAAATCGCTGTGGAATGTAACGTGCTGCATTTTCCCCTTGGGGTCTGTGAAGCGAAGATCGACGAATTTTATATTTTCGTCCTTAATTTTTTTGAGAAGTTTCTCTGACATTACTCTGTCCTTTCCCTAGATGAGTAGATTGTTTGTTTGAATTAAAGGGCTGCGTCGCCGGACTCGCCGGTCCGAATACGAATAGCTTGCGAAACGTCGGAAACAAAGATTTTACCGTCGCCGATTTTGCCTGTTTTGGCCGCAGTTTGAATTGCTTCAAGTGCGCCTTCTACTTGGTCATCCGCCACGACGAGTTCGAGTTTGAGCTTAGGTAGAAAGTCGACAACATATTCTGCGCCGCGGTAAAGTTCAGTGTGACCTTTCTGACGGCCAAAGCCCTTGGCTTCGACGACAGTCATACCTTGCAAGCCCACTTCTTGGAGCGCTTCCTTCACTTCGTCGAGTTTGAAGGGTTTAATAATGGCTTCGATTTTCTTCATGGCGGACTCCCTAGCCTCTAAAATTCTAAGACAACTTTACTGTTTTGAAACGGGCTGAGTCGAGCCAAGCGGGCGGCTTTGCGAGGTGACCGGCTTTAATCCATTAAATTTGCACTTATTTTCACCACGGCCCGAGGTGCAAGTCCAAAATTTAAGCGGATAATAAGCGGACTTACTAGAGCGCGTGGGCGTGAATAAGCCGAATATGCGTAAAATTTGGGCTAGGAACCACGCGTTAAACCTCTTACACATGGCAAAACTATTAGGAGAGACCCTTGCCCAAGCTTGAAGTTCGCCCGCCAAAAAAGACATTTATTACAGATCAACAAGCGTTGGATTTCCACAGCTTTCCTGTGCCAGGAAAACTTGCGCTTTTGCCGACCAAACCCATGGCAACGCAACGTGATTTGTCGCTAGCTTATTCGCCTGGTGTAGCTGTGCCAGTGGAGGCAATCGCCGCTGATCCTGACAGTGTTTACGACTATACGTCCAAGGGAAATATGGTCGCCGTAATCTCTAACGGCACGGCGATTTTGGGCCTCGGGAATTTAGGAGCGATGGCGTCAAAACCTGTCATGGAAGGGAAGTCCGTACTCTTTAAACGCTTTGCCGATATCGACAGTTTTGACATTGAAGTTGAAGAAGAAGACGCGGAAAAATTTATCGAATGTGTCGCGCGTTTTGGCAATACATTTGGAGGCATTAATCTAGAAGATATTGGCTCGCCAGAGTGTTTTATCATTGAGCAAGAACTCCGTGACCGCCTCGACATTCCTGTCTTTCATGATGACCAACATGGCACGGCGATTATCGCGACGGCGGGTCTCATAAATGCGGCTCATCTGACGGGGCGTAAATTTGAAGATATGAAGGTCGTACTGTCGGGCGCAGGCGCGGCGGGGCTCTCTGTGCTGAGTTTAATGAAGAGCCTAGGCGTGCGCCATGAAAATTGCCTCGTCCTCGATTCTAAAGGTGTCGTCTATGAGGGCCGCAAGGAATATATGGACCAGTGGAAAGCGCCCCATGCGGTGGACACTCCGCTGCGCACGCTTGAAGAAGCCATGGTTGGCGCGGACGTGTTCCTCGGTCTCTCTGTGGCGGGAATCGTGTCCAAAGAAATGGTCAAGTCTATGGCGAAAAATCCGATTATTTTTGCCATGGCTAATCCTGACCCAGAAATCCTGCCTGAAGATATCAAAGAGGCGCGTGATGATGCCATCATTGCCACTGGGCGTTCGGATTATCCCAACCAAGTCAATAATGTGCTCGGCTTTCCGTATATTTTCCGCGGCGCGCTTGATGTGCGCGCGCGTAACGTAAACGAGGAAATGAAGCTGGCTTGTGCGCGGGCGCTCGCTGACCTTGCACGCCAAGACGTGCCCGAAGAGGTGGCGGCGGCCTATCACGGGAAACGCCCAAAATACGGCCCGGAATATATTATTCCTGCACCTTTTGATCCGCGCTTGATTTCCGAAATCCCGCCATATGTCGCGCAGGCCGCTATGGACACTGGCGTGGCGCGCAAACCGATTGAAGATATGGACGCCTACCGCCAATCGCTTGCGCAACGCCAAGACGTCACCGCGTCTATCGTGCAGGGCATAACCGAATCTGTCCAAGAAGACCCCAAAACAATTGTCTTTGCCGAAGGTGAAGAACCTGCCGTTATTCGCGCTGCGCAAGCCTTTCAGCAACGCGGTCTCGGTAAAGCTATTCTCATTGGTCGCGGCAAGCCTATCCGCGATAATATGAAGCTGCTTGGCATTGAAAATCCAGACAGCTTGACCATCCTCAATGCCGCACTCTTTGACCGCAATGCTGAGTTTGTAGAATATCTTTATGGACGTTTGCAGCGCAAAGGCTTTTTGCGCCGTGACGCGCAACGCCTTGTCAATAATGACCGTAACGTCTTCTCAGCGCTTATGCTGCATCACGGCCTAGCCGACGGCATGGTGACAGGCGTAACGCGGAGCTATGACGTCGCTTTGCGTGACGTGCGCATGGTGCTGTCCCATACTAAAGCCGACCGTACGATGGGCGTGTCTGTTGTTGTTAATAAACAGCATACTTTGTTTATCGCTGACACGAATATAACAGAGTTGCCAACCGCCAAAGATCTCGCTGATATTGCAGAAACGACAGCAGGTTTTGCACAACAATTTGGGTTTGAACCGCGCGTCGGATTCCTCTCTTATTCGACCTTTGGGAATCCCACAGGCGAACGTATGCAAAAGGTGCGCGAGGCGGTTCGCATCCTAGATGAGCGCGAAGTTGATTTTGAATATGAAGGCGATATTGCCGCCGATGTCGCGCTCGACCCGCTACATTCTCTGACCTATCCGTTCTCTCGCCTGTCTGGTGCCGCCAACGTGCTTGTTATGCCCGCCATTCATTCTGCCTCTATCTCGACCAAGCTATTAAAGACTGTCGGCGGGGCAACCGTGCTAGGGCCATTCTTAACGGGACTTGATAAACCCGTGCAGATTTGTAACCTCGGCGCGACAGCCTCAGAGATTACGCAAATGGCCACACTTGCCGCCTTTGCGCCGTCTCATCGCGACGACTAGACCTCTGGATTGTCCACACTTGCTAAAACTAACGTACTTGAAGGCTCGGTCACAGGGCACATTCTGCGTATGTTGGGACCGTTTTCGATTGCGGTCATTGCGCTAATCTCAACAGGGATTGTCGATACAATCTATCTTGGACGGCTGACAGATGCCGCCCGCCCCAACCTCGCCATCATGGCGCTTGCTGCGCTCGGCTTTGCCTTTCCACTTACGTTTATTGGCAATAGCGCGAATATTGGATTGGGCGCAGGGACAATGTCGGCCGTGTCCCGCGCTTTGGGAGAAGGTGAGGATGCGCGCGCTAAACGCCACGGCGCGGCAGCTATATTAATGGCGCTTTTAGTTATGAGTATTCTGGTGGCCTTAATGCTGCTCTCCGCACCCTATGTGTTGTCACTGGCGGGGGCGACGACTGAGGTCAAAGAGATGGCCTTGGGCTATCTTTATATCTCTATGCCTGGGCTCGTAATTGTCTCTGTGGCGTCTATGAGTAACAATATTTTACGCGCCGCTGGGGAGGCGGCCCTTCCCAGTGCTATAATGATTTCCAGCGCTGTGATTAATATTATTCTTGATCCGTTCTTTATTTTTGGCATTGGACCGTTCCCGCGTCTTGAAGTCCAAGGAGCCGCGCTCGCCACGTTGATAGGAAACATATTCGGTGCAGGCTTTGGTCTCTTCTTGGTGGTCTTTCACCGCAAAGCGGTTGATTTCGCCCATATGACTTTCCAATCTGTCAAACATGCTTGGCGCATTATCGCTCAAGTCGGTCTGCCTGCTGCGGGGACGAATATTATTGTGCCTGTTGCGACGTTCGCCGCCGTCGCCATTATTGGTATCACGATGACGGAAGCGGATGTTGCGGCTTTCACAGTTGCAAGTCGTGCTGAGCTTATAAGTGTTGGGCTGCTATATGCACTCTCTGCCTGTATTGGATCTATTACTGGACGTAATGGCGGGGCAGGCAACATAACGCGCGTGCGTGAGGCGTTTAGAGTGAGCTATTGGATCTGCATAATTTGGAGTACAGTCATGGCGCTCATATTGGCGTTATTTGCGCCACAGATTGCCGGAATATTCACCAAGGACGTGTTATTAATTGAAAAAATCCTACCGTATTTTTATATCGTCCCTATCACGATTTTTGCCTACGGTTTTGTTTTCATAAGCGCGGCAGGTCTTAATGCATTAGGCCGCCCGATATACGGGCTTGTTTATACAATTATTCGCTCGTTATTATTGTATGTCGGCTTTGTCTACATTGGCGTGCAACTCGCGGGGCTGACTGGTGCATATTACGGTATGGCGGCGGCAAATCTTATTTCAGGCTTCATTGCCTTTGGCTGGACTATGGCCCGAGTGCCTATGACGGCGAAAAAGAGCTGAGAATAGGCGCTTGACGAAAGGTTGATTTATCGCCATATCGCCTCCACCAATGTTGAAGACAGACTGTGCGGGTGTGGCGGAATTGGTAGACGCGCCAGATTTAGGTTCTGGTATCGAGAGATGTGAAGGTTCAAGTCCTTTCACCCGTACCATGGTCCGCCAAAGGCGGAATTTTTCATCCGGGGGATGAAAAATAATGGTACGCGCAAGGCGAAGCCGCAGCGAGTCCCGTGATTTCAACTTTTCCAAAGATATTCAGGCCCCACCAAAGGCACGCCGAAGGCGACCGCCCATATAATGGTACGCGCAAGGCGAAGCGCCGGACATCACGACACATTTGATTATCCCTTCGAGGCCATGGTCTGCCAAAGGCGGAATTTTTCATCCGAGTGATGAAAAATAATGGTACGCGCAAGGCGAAGCGCCGCGCGAACCTACTTAAAATCAATGACGAAAATACGCCAAAACCCTAAATAACCTGGCCATTAACACAGGGTTTTCGTTGCATTACCGTGTTTTGACAGCTAGAGACGGCGCAACGAAACTTCCCTAACGGAGACACCCATGGCACGTGCAAAAATTGCCCTTATCGGCGCTGGTATGATCGGCGGAACTTTAGCTCATATCGCGGCGCGCGAAGAGCTAGGCGATGTTGTTCTCTTTGATATCTTTGAAGGCACAGCCAAAGGTAAAGCGCTTGATCTTTGCGAGGCGTCTTCTGTGTTTGGTAAAGATAGCCACCTTAAAGGCACAAATGATTATGCAGATATTGCAGGTGCAGATGTCTGCATTATTACAGCAGGTTTTCCGCGCAAACCTGGTATGGACCGCGCCGAACTTGTCGGTAAAAACCTCGGCGTGATTAAACAAGTGGCTGAAGGGATTAAGCAATATGCGCCAAAGGCCTTTGTGATTTGTATCACCAACCCGCTCGACGCGATGGTCTGGGCCTTGCAGAAGTTCTCTGGCCTGCCGCCGCGCAAAGTTGTCGGTATGGCGGGTGTGCTGGATAGCGCGCGTTTTCGTTGGTTCCTTGCCGAGGAAATGGGCGTTTCTGTTGAGGACGTTCACGCCTCTGTACTGGGCGGTCACGGTGATACGATGGTGCCGCTCACCCGTTATTCAACAGTCAACGGTGTGCCGCTCCCTGATCTTGTTAAAATGAAATGGATTAGCCAAGAAAAAGTCGACGCTATTGTAGAGCGTACACGCAAAGGCGGCGGCGAGATTGTGGCTCTGCTCGGCAATGGCTCAGCGTTCTACGCGCCCGCCGAATCCGCCATCGAAATGGCAACGAGCTATTTGCGCGATAAGAAGCGTATCCTGCCATGTGCGGTTCGCTTGTCGGGCCAAATTGCGGGTGTGCGCGGGCTGTATGTCGGTGCGCCGGCCATGATTGGTGCGCGCGGCGTTGAGAAGGTGATGAATATTCGCCTAAAAGCTGATGAGCGCGAAATGTTCATGAAGTCTGTCGCAGCGGTTGAGAAAATCATCGCTGAATGTCAGGATATGGAGCCTTCACTTAAAGACTAGAGGAAGGTGACGGGCTAGGCGAGAGGGTCGCGAAAGCTGAATTGTTGGCTTGAATTAACATATTTAAGTTGATTTTGTTGTCGACTCGCCTGTAAAGAGACTTATTAAAATGCCTTTCGGGCATGAAGATTAATGATCAGTTGCCCCACATCTGCTGATCATAAGACCTCGCTTTCCAAGGAGAGCGGGGTTTTTCAATGGCGCGAAGAAGACGCGTGTGGCGCCTAGATTTTCTGCTAAGACGAGGTTAGCCTCTCACCATGACGAAATTTCTCCAAAGCCTCAATCCGACTCTCCTTGAGACTGAGCGCCTCATCCTGCGCGAGATTGATATAAAGACAGATCTCGATATGTGGGTCGATATGATGTCGGACGCTGATACGGTGCGCTATATTGGCGGGGAGCTGATGGACCGCGCTAAAAGTTGGCGTCAGATGGCGATGTTAATTGGACACTATAAAATTAGGGGCTACGGGTTTTTGGCGGTGGTCGAGAAATCGAGCGGCCAATTTATAGGCCGCATTGGGCCGTGGTATCCTGAAGGTTGGCCCGCGCCTGAGGTCGGCTGGACGCTGCACCGCGACTATACGCGCAAAGGCTATGCCAAAGAAGCGGCCCGCGCCTGTGTCGATTACGCATTTAACGAACTTGGCTGGGAGCAGGTCATCCACGTCATCGCCCACGGTAATATAGGCAGTATCAAAACGGCCGAGGCGATTGGCTCAATACATATTGGCGAGCTTGAAGAAATTCCAGGCGTGACGAAAATGCCGTGCCATATTTATGGACAAGACCGACCCAGATAGTTGTCTTAAAAAAGCCCCGTTCCGAAGAACGAGGCTTTTGATGGGTAAGTGAGCTGAGACGCTCAGCTTCGTCGTGACTTAGCGGTCATCTTTTACAGAAGAGACCGTGAGCTTATCGCGGATGAGGTCATTTTTGTAAGACATCTCACGCTTGAAGATAGAAGAGTTTCTCAAATCCAGTGCAGAATTGCTTTGTGCTGCATTGCGCGTGATTTTAGCCTTAGCCGATGTTGTCGTCGGACAGCTATCTGAACTGCGGTAAGTGAGGGCTCCGCTTAACATCGCTTCCGCGTTATCACCAAGTTGATTTGAAAAATCATCCTCAATGACACAGCCTTCAACCAAAACGCCTGGCACATTTGACCCTTGCGCGCCGGGTGTAAAGCCGTCTGCATAGTCACCAAAGCCTTTAGCGTTGACAGTTTGGAATTGCACGGTTGAATAGCTCACCCCGCAATTATCTGTTGTGTAGAAGCCGAAAGGCTTGCCGCACGTCGTGTTGCCAACCAAAATAACGTCTACATCGATACCGCGAAGGCTGTTGACGAGAAGTTCACTTGCTGAACATGTGCCCTCAGTTGAAAGGACAAACACACGGTCAAGATTAAGCGTTGGCAGGTCTTGCCCTTCTGCGATGAGCGTCGGCTGACCAAAGGCGGCCGCCAAATCAATTGTCTCATCAATAAAAGGTGTGGGTCGGATAACCCGACCTGTGACGGGGTCAACTGTCGGGTGCTTATCGTTAAAGCGCGGAACTTCAAATGTCAGCCCTTGAGACTTATCCCCTGCAATCATGTACCCAAGTTGCGCCGCAATCGCGACAAACCCGCCGCCATTATAACGCAAATCAATAACAAGGTCATCGACCTCCGCAGCGGCGAGATCAGTGAACGCATCAAAAAGCTGCTTCTCAGCCGTCACTGTGCCGAATGTGTTAAATACCATATAGCCAACCTTATCGTCACCTTGTTCAATGACTTGGCTTTGATAGACGGGATTTGAGACAATGGCGGTTGCTGTAACGGTCACAGTACGCGGTTCTGCACCAGGCGTGTCTTCAAATACAAAGACTGTTTCTTTGCCTTCTTCTGGGAAGAGGCCGTTATTCAAGACATCTACATTATTGCCGTTAATGGCATCCTCGCCGTCGATTGAGAGAATTTTTGCACCGCGCACGACACCTGCTGCGGAAAACGGTGTGTTCTCTTCGGTAAAGGCAATCCGGACGTCACGCGGCGGACGAGATTCGAGAAACGCATATTGCGCGCCGTAGCCGCCAGAGGCACCAGAGGAGACGCGTTCAAAGCGCTCAGCCGTATCTTGTGTAAAGTGGAACTCGTCTTTTGCTTTGCCAGATGGCGTAATCTCTTTCGTTCTGAGCTCCGCAAAATAATCCAGCAGCGTATATTCAGCCTCGGTATCAGGATTTGTCGCGGCTGGATTAATGTCTGTCACCTCATCATACCAAAGATAAGTGTCATTATTCCAACTGCGCTGCCAAAACTTCTCAATCAGGGTTGACCCCTGCGTGTCAACGAAAGGCGCGTTTGTTGATGGGTCGATACCTGTACGCGGATTTTGGCATTGCGCTACAAATTCTGAGTCATCTGCGAATACACCTTGCGTCCATGTCGGGCCTGTATCCACAACAGGTGGCGGCGTAATGACAACAGGTGTCGGTGTGGGTGAACTGCTACTGCCTCCACACGCTGCAAGGCCAAGACTTAAAATTGAAGCTGTTAAAAGGGCGCGAAATTTAACGGGCATAAATAGGGGTCTCCATTTGAGGTTAGGACAAGCCTAAAGCTGAAATTTCCCTGTTGCAATAACATAAGTCATGTGAACTGAAGTAAACTGGGCTTAGATTTTACATCTCAACTCAGTTACCAAATATGGCCAACTTAGGAAAAGATCACTGGCCCTATGATCGTCTCACAAACCTAAAGCCAAGCACGGTCACGCACCTTTCGCAGCTGACTTCGGCTAACGGGTACGACAGTGTCATTTTTCAAATAAATCATGATTTTTCCTTGGTGGCGCACGACGTTATTAACACCCGCTTCCGCCACCCACCAAGACCGGTGAGGAGAAAGACCTCTAAGGGGTGCGGTCTCAGCTATCGCGTCAGAGAGCCGCATAAGTAGAAGGTCATCGCCTTGGTTTGTCACGACGCGCACATAGTGGTCTTGGGCCTCTAGCGCGTAAATGACGGACTGACGCAGGGCCGGCTTAAGACGG
>CALLME010000107.1 GCA_938007945.1 uncultured Caulobacterales bacterium | reverse complement strand
ACCCCTTGCGGACGAATGCCGTCAATCACACTCGCATACATCGGGTCTGCGCTTATACCGCCGCCAAACGCCATAATATAGTGACGGCGGAAGCGGCTAATGTCTTCTTCGCCCATAAAGACTTCAGAGACAGGCGCGAGGTCAACGGTTTTCAGCGTCTTCATCGTGCGTTGTGTTTCCACGTCAAAGGTGCGAATAGATTCTAGCTCATCCCCAAAAAAATCAAGGCGAATGGGGTCATCAAAATTGGGCGGGAAGACATCAATTAGGCCGCCGCGTATCGCGAAATCACCAGGCTCTGAGACGGTAGACGCACGCGCATAGCCATTTATTGAGAGATAGTTCTCAAGCACTTTGCGATCGAGCTCTTGACCGACTTTAGCGCTAAAGCCAGCGGCCTTAATTACGTCGCGCGGTGGAACACGTTGCATGACGGCTGAAATAGTCGTGACGATAATCAGCGGCAATTCTGGTGAGGAATTCGCGAGCGCGTAAAGCGCGGACGCCCGCCGCGCGGCAGAGGTACGTGACGGCGAGACACGGTCAAATGGCAGACAGTCCCACGCGGGCAGCACAAGCACAGGCAAGTCGGGCGCGAAGAACTTACAGGCATCGGCAAAATTACTCGCCCGCATTTCATCACGCGCGACAAAAACGACGCGACCCTGCCCGTGCGTTTTGTGACGTTGTCGTAGCGCACGCGTGACAATCAACGCGTCCAAGCCTTCAGGCAAGCCTGCGGCTGTCAGGTCATGCTCTGGACCTGCGTAACGATTAAGCGCAATGGCGGACATTTAGGCGAGCGGATTAAAGGCGCGAAGACGCTTGAGAATGGGCGTATCGAAATTCGCAGGCACAGGTAGACGCCCCGTCACCCAATCATAAATATCATGATCTTTCGCCGTGAGCAGATCTTCAAATTGCAAGACCTCTTCGGCGCTCATTGTGTCCATATAAGTTTTCGCAAAGCCGCCAAGCAGCAAATCCGCCTCTTTAAAGCCGCGGTAATTGGCCTGATAGATGAGGCGTTTCCTGCGGGTCGCGTCTATTTCGTGCGGTCTGTCTGTCATGTTATTGTCCATGTTGCGCGGTCTAGCTTAAGGTACTCACGCTGTCACCTTGCTAAGCTGAAAATTCTCGTCCAATTAAGGCGCATGAGGCCGCAAATTCTATTCCCGCTTTTTGCCGACGCGACGACTATTAAAGGCGTCGGTCCGCGAGTGGCTGAAAGCCTAGCACGTTCGCTCTCTCGCCCTGACGGCGCACGGGTAAAAGACTTGCTCCTCACCCCGCCGACGGGCTTGATTGACCGCAGCTACCGTCCCTCTATTACGGATGCCCATAAAGACGAGATTGCCACATTTGTCGTGACCGTTGGCAGCCATATGCCGCCGTCCTCCAAAGGTCGCCCCTACCGTATTCGTGTGTTTGACGAGACAGGCGATATGACGCTCGTGTTTTTCAAACCGCGTGCCGCCTATCTCAAGCAAGCCTTGCCTGAAGGCGGGCGGCGTATCGTTTCTGGTAAAACCGAAGTGTTTAATGCCGAACTGCAAATGACGCATCCAGACTACATCGTGGCACTGAATGAAGAAGACAAACTTCCGAAATACGAAACGCTTTATCCGTTAACGGCGGGGCTGTCGCAAAAGGTGGCGCGCAAAGCGGTTATGGGCGCGTTGCAACATATCCCGAGGCTGCCAGAATGGCTCGACCCGCATATGGTGGCGCAGCAGGACTGGCCTGGCTTTGCTGAAGCACTCATCCGACTGCACGCGCCTGACCACCCCAAAGACCCAGGCATCAGTGCCCCACCGCGCCAACGCCTCGCCTATGATGAGCTATTTGCCAAGCAACTCGCCATGGCGCTTGTGCGTGAAAATACGCGGCGTCAAAAAGGGCGCAGCTATGGTGTAGAAGGGCATTATTTAGATGACGTGTTGAAAGGCGCCCCCTTCCCGCCAACGGGTGCACAGACACGCGCGGTATCGGAAATCATCGGCGACCTGAAATCCCCCTTCCGCATGGCGAGGCTGCTGCAAGGGGATGTCGGCGCAGGCAAGACGTTTGTCGCGGCGCAGGCGGCGGCGTTTGTGTGTGAGAGCGGGGCACAAGTCGCCCTCATGGCGCCAACAGAAATTCTCGCACGGCAGCATTTAGAGACGCTGCGCACCCTCCTCGAACCCGCAGGGCTAAATGTGCAAGCCATCACGGGTCGTGACAAAGGCAAGCCTCGCGAAGCACTCGCCACGGGTCTGCGC
Organism: uncultured Caulobacterales bacterium; assembly: GCA_938007945.1. GTDB lineage: Bacteria > Pseudomonadota > Alphaproteobacteria > Caulobacterales > Maricaulaceae > Fretibacter. The sequence continues at coordinate 1,824 of CALLME010000107.1, read as the reverse complement.
GAAGGCTATATTGATGTCGTCGTTGGCACGCATGCGCTGTTCCAAGAGAGCGTGGAGTTCCACGACCTTGGTCTTGTGATAATAGACGAGCAGCACAGGTTTGGCGTACGCGACCGTTTAAAGCTAACGCAAAAAGGCCTGCGCCCTGACCTCCTCGTCATGACGGCGACGCCTATTCCCCGCACGCTAGCACTTACGAGTTATGGTGATTTGGATATCTCGAAACTCGATGAAAAACCTGCGGGACGCCGTCCGATTGAGACGCGCATACTCCCGCTCGAACGGCTTGACAATGTCATCACCGCCGTTGGCCGCGCGATTGACAAGGGCAACCAAGTCTATTGGGTGTGTCCGCTGGTTGAGGATAGCGAGGCGATTGCGCTGACCTCTGTCGAAGAACGCCACCGCCAACTTACCGCGATCTACGGCGAGCGTGTTGGGTTGCTACACGGACGATTATCCGCGCAGGAAAAAGAGGCCATGTCACTCGCATTTAAAGCGGGGCAATATGACGTGCTGGTGGCGACGACAGTCATCGAGGTCGGCGTGGATGCGCCCAACGCGACCATTATGGTGATTGAACACGCAGAGCGTTTCGGCCTAGCGCAGCTCCATCAATTACGCGGGCGTGTCGGTCGCTCAGACAAGGCGAGCTCTTGCCTGCTACTTTATAAAGGCCCGCTTGGCGTGACGTCTAAAGCGCGGCTTGAGATTATGCGCGAGAGCGAAGACGGTTTCCTTATCTCGGAAAAGGATTGGGAATTGCGAGGTTCAGGGGATTTATTAGGGGCGAAGCAATCTGGATTGCCTGGCTACCGTCTTGCGGATTTGGATAAGCATAAAGCACTGCTTGAAACGGCGGTACAAGACGCCCGTCTACTTGCCCAAACTGACCCTGAGTTGAAAACGCCTCGCGGAGAAGCCGCGCGTATTCTGCTTTATCTGTTTGAGCAAGATTACGGTATTGAACTGATGAAGGCAGGATAGAACGCGAGTTAACTTGCGAGGTCATGACAGGGCGTTTACGTTGTTTCTAAACAAAAGAATCGCCCAAGGAATCTCCATGACTTATTCTCGCTCGCTTATGACTGCCCTCCTCTCGGCTACGGCCCTCACGCTTAGCGCTTGCTCGCCCAAGCCTGCTACGGAAGCCCCTGCGTCGAAAGCTGAAACGCCTGCGCCCGCCGCACAAGCTGAGACACGCGTCACGACACAAAATTTCACTTTAGACCGCTTCACCCAATCAAATTATATGGATGTGCAGCTCTCGCACATTGACCTTGATTTGGACGTAAATTTTTACGCCAAGATTTTAGATGGTATCGCAACGCTTGATTTTGAACGTGTGAAGGACGGCGCAGATACGCTTGTGCTCGATACGCGCGAGCTATTGATTGAAGCAGTCTCAATTGAGACGGCTAACGGATGGAAAAGCGCGGATTGGGCACTTGGCGAAGAAGACCCTGTGCAGGGCAAAGCGCTTTCAATCGATATCGGCGACAAAGCCAAACGTGTGAAAATCGTCTATTCGACAAGCCCTGACGCGGAAGGTCTGCAATGGTTATCGCCAGAACAAACGGCGGGGAAGAAAGAACCGTTCCTGTTTTCTCAAGCCCAAGCCATCAATGCGCGCACCATGGCCCCGCTGCAAGATACGCCTGCCGTGCGCCTGACTTACAGCGCGCGCCTACGCGTACCTGACGGCCTTCTTCCGTTAATGAGCGCAGAACAGTTAGGCCAACAAGAAGATGGTGCTTATGCTTTTTCCATGCCGCAACCTATTCCGAGCTACCTTATCGCGATTGCGGTGGGTGATATTAAATT
>CALLME010000106.1 GCA_938007945.1 uncultured Caulobacterales bacterium | reverse complement strand
ATGCACGGTTCTGGCTTGAAGAGTATCATTTGGACGGACTTCGCGTCGATGCAGTCGCGTCAATGCTTTACCTAGATTATTCACGAGAAGATGGCGAGTGGGTTCCGAATCCAGATGGCGGAAATCAAAACTGGGAGGCCGCCAAATTCTTGCAATCCATGAACGCAGACGCCTATTCATCCATGAACGGCATTTTCACGGTCGCCGAAGAGAGTACCGCTTGGCCCGGTGTGACCTCACCCACGGATCATAACGGTTTGGGGTTTGGCTTTAAATGGAATATGGGCTGGATGAATGACACACTTGAATACATGTCCGAAGACCCGATTAATCGCCGCTATCATCACCATAAGATGACCTTCGGTATTGATTACGCTTTTGGCGAAAACTACATGCTCCCGCTGTCCCATGACGAGGTTGTACATGGCAAAGGGTCCCTCATAGACCGCATGCCAGGGGACCGTTGGCAAAAATTTGCGAATTTGCGGGCCTATTACGCTTTCATGTGGACCCACCCCGGCAAGAAGCTTTTATTCATGGGCTGTGAGTTTGGGCAAACAGAAGAGTGGAATGCGGACCGTTCGCTCGACTGGCACCTCACACAATATCCAGAGCACAAGAACACCCAAGCCCTCATCAAGGATTTAAATCATCTCTATCATGATAATCCTGCCCTACATGAACAAGATTGCATAGCGAGCGGATTTGAGTGGGTTGATGGCGGCGCGCAGGCGGACAATGTATTGTCTTTTATTCGCTGGGATAGCGACCGCAAAGCGCCGTGTCTGACAGTGTGCAACTTCTCACCTGTGCCTCGTGAGAATTACAAAGTAGGCGTTCCCATGGCAGGACATTGGCAAGAGATGGTAAATACAGACTCTGCGCTTTATGGCGGGTCAGGCAAGGGAAATATGGGCGGGTTTGAAACTGAAGCTATGCCAGCGCATGGGCACAAGCAATCTCTTCAATTGACGCTTCCACCACTTGCAACTACAATTTTTAAACTGAAACCATAAATCTTAACGCACCCAATCTAGTCTGGAGGTAATAATGGCTGGTAAGAAAACATACGAAATGAAGCAAATCGAAGCCTACCGCCTCGCTGAGGCGGATGGCTTCCGTCAGCACCCTGACGTCTATTGGCATCAAGCCGAAACAGCTCCCAGCTCTAGCAAGTCTGTAGCAAAGCAAGCGCCAAAAAAGGCACGTAAAACAGCGACAAAAAAAGCAGGCAAAAAAGACAAACTCACCATTATCGAAGGCATTGGTCCCAAAATCGCCGGCCTACTTCAAGCCGATGGCATTGAGACTTTCGCTGACCTCGCCAAAACCAAAGTTGCGACGCTCTCTAAAATTTTAAAAGACGCCGGGCCGCGGTTCTCAATGCACAAGCCAAATAGTTGGCCAAAACAAGCCCGCCTCGCTCGCGACGGAAAAATGGACGCGCTAAAAAAATTGCAGGCGGAGCTAAAAGGCGGAAGATAGTGGTTGAAACAGCAAGCTCTATGGTCCTTGTAAATCTCGCTGTGTGACATGGCTATTTTTTAGCCATTCACGACTTACGGCGTCTCTAATTTCTGCTTAGCGATGAGATTTGTATTATAGGTCGGATTATAGTCTGGATTTAGCTCTGTGGGAATATCGGCATTTATCTCTTGCCGCCACATTTGTAACTTATCCTGTAGCGCTCTGGTCTTGTCGGGAAATTTTTCTGCTAGATTGTTTTGCTCCCCGACATCATTTTCCAAATTGTATAATTCATAGTCATCGTTTTCAAAATAATGGAGAAGCTTCCATTTACCACTACGGATGGCACTGCCAGGACGGGTTCGGAATAAAGGATCTTGCCCTTGATCCGTTGGTGAATGATGCGCTTGAAGGTAAACGGGGAAATGCCAAAACAAATCGCGAGGTTCAGGATTTTTTGGCTCCAATAGAGGCTCACTTAAATCTATCCCGTCGAGGGCATGTTTGGGCTGCTCCGCATTCGCAAAGCTGAGTAATGTAGGGAAAAAATCGGCGTTAATGACAGGTAGAGAACTGGTGCTCGGCCTAATTTTGTTTGGCCAACGCACAAGTAACGGTACTCGAATTCCCCCCTCATAATATGAGCCTTTACCCGCACGTAGGGGGGATGGAAAAGATGACATCCGATAGCCGCCATTGTCAGAAGTAAAGATAACAAGAGTATTTTCAGCTAAACTTTCTGACTCTAGTGTATTTAATATTCGGCCCACATTAGCATCCATCAACTCGACCATAGCCGCATAAGTGGCTTGCTTTTCATCCCCTATGCCTTTCTTGACGTATTTTTCTATAGTTTCGGTAGGGGCCTGAAACGGGGTGTGTACTGAATAATAGGGCAGATAAGCGAAAAACGGCGCGTCCCTTTTCGTTGTCATCCAGTTGATGACCTCTGTGGTAAGGCGGTCTGTGAGATACTCTCCCTCTTCGCCGTCATCTATATTTTTGAGTTTATATGGCGAAAAGTAGTGAAAGGTCATCCCTTGATGGCTGCCAGCGACATTGACGTCAAACCCTTGCGTGTCAGGATCATCACCCAAGTGCCATTTGCCAAAATGCCCCGTCTTATAGCCGGCTGCTCTCAATGCCTCCGCAAGGGTAATAACCTCGGGCTTTAATCCGCGTTGGTTCTTTATCGGAATGAGTTTCCGAGTCCTAGCATCTCCGCGGGCAGATGGAGAAACAGTATAAATGCCGTGGCGCGGACCATATTGCCCTGACATCAACACTGCACGACTGGGCGCGCAATTCGCCGCGCCTGCATAGGCGTTCGTAAATCTCAGACTTTGCTGGGCTAAGCCATCAATATTTGGCGTCTCAAATAGGTCCGTGCTTTGATTGTAACCTACATCTGACCAGCCCAAGTCATCGACGACAATCATAATGATGTTCGGCGGGGCGTTATTTGCAACGGAGATAGGCGCATTAGACCGAGGACCGCAAGCCGATAGCACGATGCTAATTATCACGAACAGAAATATGTGTGGTTTCATGTCAATCTCAAATTTAAATGCAGGTTCCGAAAAAGGTTAGTCCTGCGAGGTCTGAACAATTTGCATGTCTTTGTTTTTGTTAATTGAGACTACGTACGCACCTGGCCCCAATGTTTTGGGTGAGTGGGCTAAAGACGGTAGGTCGAGTGTTGCCCTGGTATTTAAAGGTATGGAAATGTTCCATTTAATTTTGCCATCAGTATTAACCCATGAACTCCCTATTGTGCCGTAACCTGTTTCCAGCGCAACCGTAGCCTGCTCCAAATCTTTTGGAAATATTGGGCTGAGTATAAAATGCTTATACCCTGGCGCGTCTGAGTCAGGCTTTATACCGCCAAGGCCGCTATAGAACCAAGCATCATAGCCGCCGTGAAATGGGTGGCTCAATGACCTACCCGGTATGTCACCATTTTCTGGAATAATTTCGGTGTGGTTTTCCCAAAGTGACGTCGCGCCTAAGACATCAAATTGATAGGCATATCCCGTTCGTCCCTCAGCAGTAAATATGCCGTAAGCCGTATCTCCATAACCGTTATCACTCAAGGCTGGATAGAGCCACGTTTGCCCTAAGGCGCCGACTGACGCATGTCCGTCCCATACCTCTTTTACATCTGAATTCAGCGAAGCGGCCACCTGCTCTCTCAGCCCCTCCGGCGCAATCCCAAATGACAGCGCCATGGCATTAGCTGTTTGGCTGCCATAGCTTCCCGCTTTGTCGTCAAAGTAAGC
>CALLME010000105.1 GCA_938007945.1 uncultured Caulobacterales bacterium | reverse complement strand
TTTAACATAAAGCGTTGAAGCCATCTGTTCTTTGGTAAGGGGATAGCGACAAGCATAACACTGATCATATTCCGACTCGGCGAGGCCGTGCTCAACAGCAACGCGTTGGTCAAAGACAAAACAAGCTCCATCCCACATCGACTCATCTTTGGGCTGAGTTTCGAGATATTTTAAAATGCCACCTTTCAGGTGATAGACGTCATCATAGCCATTTTTGAGCATATAGGCGCTGGCCTTCTCGCAGCGGATACCGCCTGTGCAGAACATGGCGACTTTGGGCTTTTTCAGCTTGTCTTTATTGGCTTCTACCCAAGCTGGGAATTCGCGGAAGGTTTCGGTTTGCGGATTTATGGCGCCTTCAAATGTGCCAATCTCAACCTCATAGTCATTGCGTGTATCAATCAAGACGACATCAGGGTCAGAGATGAGCGCGTTCCAGTCCTGCGGGTCGACATAAGTGCCGGCTGTTTCAGTGGGGTCAATACCGTCAACGCCAAGCGTCACAATTTCTTTTTTCAGGCGCACTTTCATGCGGTAAAAGGGGCAGTCTTCAGCGAGAGAGAGTTTATAGTCTAGTCCAGCAAGACGCGGGTCTGCTTTGAGGTAATTCATAAGCTCTGTAATCGCAGTGTCCGAGCCTGCAACCGTGCCGTTAATGCCTTCTCGGGCAAGCAAGATTGTTCCCTTTATTGCGAGCAACTCGCACATATCCTGCAATGGCACGCGCAATGCCTCGCAATCAGCGAGGCGCGTAAAATGATAGAGAGCGGCTACGGTATAAGTCATGCGCAGCCTTTAAAAGACCGGCGGCGCAGGGTCAATTTGCAATGATGGTAGTTAGCTAGCTTTCACGCATATAAGGTGATTTCGCTGTAGGGGTGACAGGGCCGAAGTCAGTTTCAATAATCTCTTTGAAACGCGGTAGAGCCTCGACGAAATTTATCATCTGTTCTGACAGACCGTTATCACGCATCAAATTCGTCATGGCTCTGCTCACAATCTGAGGGTCATTACAGGTGCGACCGAGTGTCTTGAGATCCTTCATGCCTCGACCATTCTCGAGTTCGCGTGTCAGGTTTTTAACAGAACTATTCAAAGACATGAGCTGAAAACCGTTCGGCTTCTCGCCTTTTGACCATTTTTTGGCAGCCTTAGAGAGCTTGCTCAAGGCGGGTTTAGCTTTGCGCTCAATTGAGGTCATGGCCTTGTCCGAGCGTTTGGATATCCATTCCGCCGTACAAACTTTTGCTGGGTCAGGCGTACTTGCGCAAGCTGAAAGGCCAAGAATAGCTAAACTTGCTGCGATAAGTGCAAAGGGACGAAACATAAGACCTCCAATAATCTACACCTAGCTTCCTTCAATTTAGGGATGAGGGCAAGTCTCGAACTGTTAAATCTAAGACGGAAAAATCAGCGCGCTATGAAACAACCGGGCCGTAAGTCTGATTTCAATGTAGAACGAAATCAGACTTACGGTCCAACTATAGGGGCGGTAATCAGTCAACTCACACCGCATTCGTTTGGAAATTTTCGAGACCATTAGATCAGGTCTAGAAAAAGTTGGTTTTTCAGTTAAGTAAACCTCCTAATTGTTAAAACGGATTGCCCCATGACACAGATTTTTGATGCACTCACTTTGCCAAATGGGCAGATGTTTCATAACCGCCTATGCAAGGCCGCAATGGAAGAAAATATGGCAGACCCTGGCCAAATCCCAAGCGAGGCGCTTGTGAAGCTGTATCAGCAATGGGGCGAGGGTGCGCCTGGCCTGATTTTAACAGGCAATGTAATGGTCGATCCAAAGGCACTTACGGGGCCAGGCGGTGTTGTCCTGCAAAAAGGTACTCTGGTAAATAATGACACGCGTCAACGTTTTGAACGCTGGGCCGCCGCAGCAAAGTCAGGCGGTAGCAAAGTTTGGATGCAAATTAGTCATCCCGGGCGGCAAGTCTATAAATCCCAAGGTACAGAAGCGGTTTCCGCCAGCGCAACCAAGGTGCAAATGGCAGGCGCGGAAAAAATGTTCGACACCGCCCGCGCCCTGACGGGAGCTGAGATTAAGGCTATGATCACGCGTTTTGCAGACACAGCAGAAGCGGCTGAAGCGAGCGGTTTTGACGGCGTGGAAATTCACGGAGCTCATGGTTATCTGGTCGCGCAATTCCTATCGCCTCTCACTAATCTACGTGGTGATGAGTGGGGCGGCCCGCTTGAAAACCGCGCGCGCTTCTTGCTCGAAATTGTGAGGGCTGTGCGCGCGCGGGTTGGGGACGACTTTGGTGTTGGCGTGAAGCTGAACTCGGCGGATTTCCAACGCGGCGGCTTCGATGTTGATGACGCCCGCCGTGTGGTTGAGATGCTAAATGCGGAGGGTGTAGACCTCGTTGAATTGTCGGGCGGATCATACGAATCTGCCGCAATGATGGGGATGGCGGATGATGAACGCCTATCCTCGACAGCCGCGCGCGAGATGTACTTCATCGATTTCGCAGCCGATATTGCCAAAACGGCGCATATGCCGATTATGGTCACAGGCGGCGTTACCAAAAAGGCCACGGCAGAAGCGGCGCTCGCAACGGGCTCAGTTGATATGATTGGTATCGCACGTGCCTTTGCCTATGCCCCGCATCTTCCGCGCGAATGGGAAGCGGAGGGAGCAAAGGTCGAATTGCCTGTAGTGAAGTTTAAAAGCAAACTTTTGACGGCACTCGGAACGATGTCACTGACCAAAACGCAACTACACCGCATGGGCGCAGGGAAAGCCCCCAAGTCAAACGCTAGTCCATTGTTATCAGTCATTGCTGATCGGATACGGATTGCGAAGAAAACCAAACTTTACAAAGAATGGCTCAGCGAAACCCCGTAATTAGCTGTTAACTGCCTAGTTTTGAAAGGCGCTCGACCATTGCTTCAATACGCTCTGCCGTGTCTATGAGCGTATCAGTGGCCTTGCGTTCTGCTCGCGCGGCGCTCGCTTTTGCGGCTTCGCTTTCTTTGCGCACAGTCAACGCCATTTGCTCGGCTTGCTCCGAGACATTGCCCTTAAGCTCGTCGAGCTCATCCATCATTGTGATACCGGCCATGACCATGAGGCGCAAATCACCTATCTGCCCGAAGTTATTGGCAAGCATAGTTAGTCGCTCATCAAGCTGCTGACCAAGGCGCTCAAGCCGAGCCTCTTCACCGTCATCACAGCCCAGCGCATATTTGCGGCCATTAATCGCAATACTAACTTTAGCCATTACGATGTCTCCCCAGATAGCGCTTGTTGGACCTGCGATATGATGGCGTCAAGCTCGCGTGTTGAGCTTTCGGCTAAAGTATTGAACTCAGCCTCGCGTTCCACGAAAACAGCTTCCTTAGCCGTAGACTCATCAAGTAATGTGGCGAGTTGAGCGCGGTCTTCTTGGAAGGTTTTAGATTCTTCGGCGACCTTCTCAAGTGATGAAATTCGACTGATGGCTGACCCTAGTGAATCGTCTAATGCCGCCAGTGCTGCCTTAAGCCGATTAGCCGCCGTTTTTATGTCAGCGCTGTCATTCATCATTTTCCCCGAATCTGAACTTATTTAGCATAGAATGGCTTATATATCGTACTTCGCCAACCCATAAATGTTGACACAAAAAATAGGGCTTGCAACAGCCGCGCTAAGGATACTCACGTCGTCTTAACAAAGCTGTGCTATGGGACATGCCATGAAAATAAAAATTGGGATAAATGGCTTTGGCCGTATCGGGCGTCTCGTTGCGAGAGCGCTTTCCGAATATGATATAACGGACGTGGAACTCGTTGCTATTAATAGCCCTGGCGCAATTAAAGTTTCGGCGCATCTATTGCGCTACGATTCTGTGCATGGTCGCTTTGGCGAAGACGTTGTCGAAGGCGAGGGTTTTATCGAATACGGCGGCAAGCGCGTACGCATGACCCATGAGCGTAACCCAGCAGATATTGATTGGGGTGCGCTCGACGTTGATGTCGTAATGGAGTGTACGGGCGTGTTCCGCACAGGCGAAGCTGTGAAGCCACATATGGAGGCGGGAGCTAAGAAAGTGCTTATCTCTGCACCTGCTGACGGCGTTGACCGCACAATTGTTTACGGTGTGAACCATGAGGCCTTAAAAGCTGAGGACACGACCGTGTCTTGCGCGTCTTGCACGACAAATTGCCTTGCCCCTATTGCGAAAGTGATGCTTGAAGCTGTCGGTATACAGCGTGGTTTTATGACGACTGTTCACAGTTATACGCAGGATCAACGTATACTCGACAATTCACATAAAGACCTTTATCGCGCGCGGGCAGCGGGGCTGAACATGATCCCGACGTCTACGGGTGCGGCGAAGGCGGTTGGCCTTGTTTTGCCTGAGCTACTTGGCAAGCTATCAGGTTCGGCTGTACGTGTGCCGACGGCAAATGTGTCAATGGTAGACCTTGCGTTTCAACCCGAGTTAAAAACTACGGCGCAAGATTTGAACGCCGCAGTTAAACATGCGGCAGAGGGACGAATGAAGGGCGTATTACGCTACACAGAACAAGCGCTCGTGAGTTCTGATTTGAATCATGATCCTCACAGCGCAATCTTTGCAGCCCCGCTCACCAAGGTGCTCGACGGTAACCTTGTCAAGGTCATCGCGTGGTATGATAACGAATGGGGCTTTGCGAACCGCATGATAGATGTTGCCCGCGCCATGGGAAACGCTAAGTAAGAGGAAACTCTGCTCAATAGGATTTATCATGGACTTTAAACGCCTAGAAGACGCCAAGCTAAAGGGTAAAACGGCCCTTGTGCGCGTGGATTTCAATGTACCTGTGGATGCCAAAGGCAAAATCACAGACGATACGCGCCTACGTGCGGCCGTTCCATCTATCAAAGCTATACAAAAGGCGGGCGGCAAAGTCGTGTTGCTAAGCCATTTTGGGCGCCCAAAAGGTGAGGTTGACCCTAAACTCTCGCTTCAATTCCTCGTCCCGACGCTTGTCGACCTCCTAGAAGACGAAGTTCATTTTAGTGACCAACTTCATGAGGCGGTCGTCGATTCTATGGCCTCTGATGGTGTGCTTTTGCTTGAAAACACCCGTTTTCACGCCGGTGAAACGACAGGCGATAAAGACCTTGCAAAACTATATGCGGATCTTGGAGACGTCTATATTCAGGACGCGTTCTCGGCCTCGCATCGCAACCATGTGAGCAGTGCGGCCATTGCTGAGTTTTTGCCAGCCTATGCGGGGCTGAACATGGAACGCGAACTCGACCATTTATCTCAAGCGCTTGATAATCCGAAACAGCCTGTGATGGGGGTCGTCGGCGGGGCGAAAGTCTCAACCAAGATTGAGCTTCTCTCCAATTTGGTTGAAAAACTAGACATTCTCGCGATTGGTGGTGGCATGGCCAATACTTTCCTCTATGCGCTAGGGCACAATGTCGGCAAATCTCTGCACGAGCCTGATTTCAAAGCCACAGCGCTTGAAATTATGAAGTCGGCCAAGAAAGAGAAATGCCGCATCCTTCTTCCTGTCGATGGTGTCGCGGCGACCGAGTTTAAAGCCAATGCTGAGCATCGCGTCGTCACCCTTGATAACGTCAAGAAAAATGAGATGATTTTGGACGCGGGCCCCGAAACAGTCGAAGGCTTGCTAGACGCTATGGATAGCGCCAAGACGCTTATCTGGAATGGCCCGCTGGGCGCGTTTGAGATGACACCGTTTGACACATCCACTGTTGAGGCGGCAAAGTATGCTGCCAAGCTCGCCAAAGCCAGCAAGTTGATTGCGGTTGCTGGTGGCGGCGACACGGTCGCGGCGCTTAATCACGCGGGAGCAGCGGAGGACTTTACCTTCATCTCAACCGCAGGCGGCGCGTTTCTTGAATGGATGGAGGGCAAACCCCTTCCGGGCGTAGAGATTTTGAAAAAATAGCTGATGGAGCTTACGATGATGCTAGACGAGTTAAACAAAATTGCTGTGAAAATGGTCACGCCAGGTCAAGGAATTTTGGCGGCGGATGAAAGTACAGGCACGATTAAAAAGCGCTTTGATAGCATCAACACAGAAAGCACATTTGAGAAACGGCGAGATTGGCGCGAAATGTTGTTCCGGACTGACAAAGCCATGCAGGATCATATCTCTGGCGTGATTTTATATGACGAAACTATCCGCCAAGAAGCTAAAGACGGTACAAAGCTTGTTGACCTGCTTCATAAAAACGACGCTATACCTGGTATTAAAGTTGATATGGGCACGACCCCTCTTGCGGGGCGGCCAGGTGAAACTGTGACACAGGGTCTCGATGGTTTGCGCGAGCGCTTGGCGGAATATTATCAACTCGGTGCACGATTTGCGAAATGGCGCGCAGTTATAGAGATCTCGCACCCTGACCAATATGTCGGCGCAACGCCTACGCTTGGTGGGATTAAGGCCAACACACACGC
>CALLME010000104.1 GCA_938007945.1 uncultured Caulobacterales bacterium | reverse complement strand
TCCAGGTAAAGTCTTCAAAGGTAAGAAGATGGCAGGTCATATGGGTGCGGTTCGCGTGACGAACCAAAACCTCGAAGTTGCACGCGTCCTGAATGACGACGGTCTTCTTTTAATCAAAGGCGCAACGCCAGGTGCTAAAGGGACGTGGCTTGAAGTGCGTGATGCGGTCAAGGGCACAAAGGTTTCTGAGCTGCCTGTTCCAGGTAAATTTACAGACGCTCCAAAAGTTGAAGCGCCTAAGGCGAAGAAGCCAAAAGCAGCTAAGAAAGACGCAGCGCCTGCGGCTGACTTCATTGACATGGTTATCCTTGTCGATGGTATCGGTCCTAAGGGCGAAGAGGTCTTGAAAGAGGCGGGTATTTCTAAGCTTACTCAACTTGTTGCGCTCTCAGCGGATGAAATCACAGCTTTGGAAGAAAAAATCGGTAAGCCTGGTATCTTTGAAAAGGAAGAGTGGGTGGCGCAGGCCAAAGAAATGATTGGCGGCGCAGAGCCTCGCGCACAGGTCGATAAAGATCTCGTTGCGAAGATGCGTAAAGCTGCTGCTAAAGGTGAGGAAGAATAGTCATGAAACTCGACGTTCAAACACTTGCGGGTAAAAAGTCAGGCACTGTCGATCTCGACGATAGCGTCTTTGGCAATGAGCCGCGCAAAGATATCCTTCACCGCATGGTGCGCTATCAGCTCGCCAAGCGCCAAGCTGGCACACACCAAGTGCAAGAGCGTGGTGATGTAAAAAAGACAACAAAACGTATTGGTCGCCAAAAAGGCGGCGGTACTGCGCGCCACGGTAACGGAGCCGTGTCACAGTTCCGCGGGGGCGGTAAAGCCCACGGACCACGTGTTCGCTCACATGCGTTTGATTTGCCGAAAAAGGTTCGCGCTATGGCGCTTCGTCACGCGCTTTCAGCCAAAGTGGCGTCATCAGAGCTTATCGTTATCGATGAGGCTGTGCTCAAGTCTGCAAAAACAGCTGACCTTCGCAAGTCACTTGAAAAAATGGGCGTTGTGAACGCCCTCGTTGTTGGCGGCTCAACTTTGGACGAAAACTTCGCCAATGCCGCGCGCAACATTCCTAACCTCGACGTGCTGCCAAGCCAGGGCGCCAATGTGTATGACATACTTAAGCGTCATAAATTGGTCCTGACTAAGCAAGCCGTCCAAGACTTGGAGGCTCGTCTAAAATGAGTGTAGCAGCCCGTCATTACGACAGCATCGTTTCTCCGATTATCACGGAAAAATCGACTATTCTGTCTGAAAATAATCAGGTCGTGTTTGAAGTTGCTATTGATGCGACAAAACCCGAAATCAAAGACGCCATTGAGCAATTGTTCTCTGTCAGCGTAACCGCTGTGAACACAATCAAGCTTAAAGGTAAAACAAAGCGCTTCCGCGGTATCGCAGGTCGTCGCAAAGATGTTAAAAAAGCGATCGTGACGTTGAAAGACGGCGATACAATTGACATCGCAACTGGTCTGTAGGAGCGGTAGATGGCCTTAAAGACATATAATCCGACCAGCCCTTCGCGCCGTAATTTGGTGCAGGTTGACCGCTCGGCGCTCTACAAAGGGCGTCCTGAGAAGTCACTGACTGAGGGTCTGACGAAATCTGGCGGTCGTAACAACCGCGGACGTATCACGTCACGCCGTATCGGTGGTGGCCACAAGCGCCTTTACCGTCAGGTGGATTTCAAGCGTACGAAAGTGGATATGGATGCCACTGTGCTTCGCATGGAGTACGATCCAAACCGCACAGCTTTCATCGCGCTTATCCAGTATAAAGACGGCGAAAAAGCTTACATCATTGCACCGCAGCGTTTGTCAGAGGGTGACACTGTTGTCTCTGCGTCTGAAAAGGCGGATGTGAAGCCTGGTAACTGTATGCCGCTTCGCGCCATGCCTGTTGGGACAATCATTCACAACGTCGAAATGAAGCCTGGCAAAGGTGCGCAAATCGCACGTTCAGCTGGCACATATGCGCAGCTTGTTGGTCGTGCCGATGGTTATGCTCAGGTTCGTCTTAAGTCTGGTGAAATGCGTATGATCCATCAGCAATGTCGCGCCACTGTTGGTGCTGTCTCTAACCCGGATCACATGAACATTAATCTTGGTAAGGCTGGCCGTAAACGCTGGCTTGGTGTTCGCCCGTCCGTTCGCGGCGTAGCCATGAACCCAGTCGATCACCCGCACGGTGGTGGTGAAGGCAAGACCGGTGAAGGTCGTCACGCTGTTGACCCATGGGGCAACCTGACGAAGGGCTACCGTACCCGTAACAACAAGCGCACGCAGTCGATGATTGTGTCGCGTCGTAAGAAGTAAAGGGTAGCAAATGACTCGTTCTCTTAAAAAGGGTCCGTTTGTTGACCATCACTTGCTGGCAAAGGCCGAGAAGGCCGTCGCCACCAAGGACAAGAAGCCCGTCAAGACCTGGTCGCGTCGCTCCATGGTTCTGCCCGAGTTCATCGGTCTGACCATTGCCGTGCACAACGGCAAGCAGCACGTGCCCGTGTATGTGACTGACCAGATGGTCGGCCACAAGCTCGGCGAATTCGCGCTGACCCGTACCTTCAAGGGTCACCCGGCGGACAAAAAAGCCAAGAAGTAAGGAATAGAACATGTCTGAAACACGTGCTGTTCTCCGTGGCGTCCGCCTGTCTGTGGACAAGGGTCGCCTGGTCGCGGACCTGATCCGCGGCAAGAAAG
>CALLME010000103.1 GCA_938007945.1 uncultured Caulobacterales bacterium | reverse complement strand
TCCTCATCCTGAGGAGGCGCGCCGCGCCGTCTCGAAGGACGTGGATGCGAAGCGTGCCGAGAGGACCCTTCGAGACGCAGCTGCCGCCGCTCCTCAGGGTGAGGATATTAAGAGCGAAGATGTCGAGGCCATCGCCACCGCCATCGAACAGCATTACAAACCCGTCGGCCCGTCTGATTCTGTCCCAACAGAGCCTGTCGCAATTGCCGTGGCGCTCGCGGATAAGCTCGACACGCTTGTCGGTTTTTGGGCAATTGACGAAAAACCCACAGGCTCCAAAGACCCGTTTGCCTTACGGCGGGCGGCGCTCGGCGTGGTGCGGATTATTTTGGAGAATGGGGTAAGGTTGAGTTTAGTCTTGGACACTAAATTGTCCTCAGAGTTTCTGACTTTGGATATAAGCCAATTCATAAATAGTGGTGAAGCTGAAGAAAGAAGGCAAACAAGAATTGAATTTGCAAAAAATAACAAACTATCACTTGAGCAACTGGATGACCTGATTGAGGCGAAAGAACAAGTTGACGAGATTTTATCTCCATCAAAACTGCCTTCCCCGAGTTATAATCTAATGAAAAAGTATGAGGGTCGATCTGCAGACCTCCTCGCCTTCACCCTAGACCGCCTCAAGGCCGACCTGCGCGATAAGGGCATGCGTCATGACATCATTGACGCCGTCCTCGCGCTAGGCGGTGACGACCTCGTGGACATCGTCAATCGCACTACCGCGCTTCAGTCTTTTATTGATACAGCTGACGGCGAGAACCTGTTGGCGGGTTACAAGCGCGCGGCGAATATTCTTAAAGCCGAGGCGAAAAAGGGTGACTTGCCAACTGGTGAAATTGACAAATTGTCGCACCCTCCTGCCGCCGCTTTGCACAAGGCGCTCCTTTCCGCGCGCACAGAGATTGACGTGGCACTTGGCTCAGAGGCCTATTCTACTGCCATGACAGCGCTGTCCAAATTACGCGGGCCTATCGATGAATTTTTTGACAAAACTATGGTCGTCGATGAAGATCCCAAAACGCGGAAAAACAATCTATTACTTCTTGGCATGATAGGTGATACGGCCAGCCATATCGCGGATTTTGAAAGAATCGGCGGCTAATTTTTCCCTCCATAAAAGGGCCAGACGATGACAAAATGGGTTTACAATTTCGGCGGCGGATCGTCCGAAGGTAATACAACAATGAAGAACCTGCTCGGCGGTAAGGGCGCAAATTTGGCCGAGATGGCCTCGCTCGGCCTCCCTGTCCCGCCAGGCTTCACCATGACGACAGATGTCTGCACAGGCTATTACGATAACGGCGAGCAGTATCCTGACGGTGTCGCGGAACAAGTCGAAGCCGGCCTCGCCCATATTGAAAAGCTGACGGGTAAGACTTTTGGCGATGCGAAAAACCCGCTGCTCGTCTCTGTCCGTTCTGGCGCGCGTGCCTCTATGCCCGGCATGATGGACACAGTTCTGAACCTCGGCCTGAACGACGAAACTGCTGAAGGTCTCGCTAAGCTTTCGGGTGATCGTCGTTTTGCGCTTGATAGCTACCGCCGTTTTATCACCATGTATTGCGATGTTGTGCTCGGCGTGCATCACCACACCTTTGAAGACATCCTTGACCATCACAAAGATAATCAAGGTGTCATGCTTGATACGGATTTATCGGCGGACGATTGGGCCGCGATTATTGAGCGCTATAAAACAGCTGTGCGTGATCAACTCGGCCGTGACTTCCCGCAAGACCCGCGCGAGCAGCTGCAAGGCGCGATTGACGCCGTCTTTGGCAGTTGGATGAATGAACGCGCCATTGTCTATCGCCGCTTGCAAGAAATCCCCGCGAACTGGGGCACAGCGGTGAATGTGCAAGCTATGGTGTTTGGCAATATGGGCGAGACGTCCGCGACAGGCGTGGCCTTTACCCGCGATCCAAGTACGGGTGAGAACGCTTATTACGGCGAGTTCCTGATTAACGCCCAAGGCGAAGATGTGGTCGCGGGCATCCGAACGCCGCAAACGCTAACTAAAGTCGCGCGTGAGAATATGGGCGAAACGGCGCTCTCAATGGAAGAGGCTTTGCCCGATGTCTACGCGCAGCTTGCTGGCACGTTTGAGACGCTAGAAGCGCATTACCGCGACATGCAGGACATTGAATTTACAGTTGAGGAAGGCAAGCTTTGGATGCTGCAAACACGTACAGGCAAACGCACCGCGCGCGCGGCGCTGAAAATTGCGGTCGATATGGCCGAAGCGGGACAGATTTCAAAAGACGAAGCCTTGATGCGGATTGAACCGCTATCGCTTGATCAGCTTTTGCATCCCACGCTCGATGATAATGCCCCGCGTGATATTATTTGCATGGGCCTTCCTGCCTCTCCGGGTGCCGCGATTGGTGAGGTTGTATTTGATTCAGATCGTGCTGAGGCGCGCAAAAAAGCGGGTCACAAAGTTATCCTTGTGCGCATTGAAACAAGCCCTGAAGACATTCACGGCATGCATGCCGCCGAAGCGATTGTCACGGCGCGGGGCGGCATGACCTCTCACGCGGCTGTGGTTGCGCGCGGCATGGGACGGCCTTGCGTCTCTGGCGCGGGCGAACTGCGCATAGATTACGCCGCAAACGAATTTTCCGTCATGGGACGCGTTGTTAAAGAAGGCGAGATTGTCACGGTGGACGGCGCCTCTGGCCAAGTCTTTATGGGCGCGGTTGATATGGTGCAGCCAGAGCTGTCCGGTGATTTTGCTAAGATTATGAACTGGGCGGATGAAGCACGCACATTGGGTATTCGCACCAATGCTGAAACCCCTCTCGACGTGCAGACGGCCGTCGACTTTGGCGCGGAAGGCATTGGCCTGTGCCGCACGGAACATATGTTCTTTGAAGCTGACCGTCTGGGATATTTCCGCGAAATGATATTGGCTGAAAATAAATCGGGTCGCGAACATGCACTTGCGAAAATCCTGCCTGTGCAGCGCGCTGATTTTGCTGCCATTTTTCGCATTATGGCGCAAAGCGGTAATAGCCTGCCCAGCACTATTCGTTTACTAGACCCGCCTTTGCATGAGTTTCTCCCGCATAGTGAAGACGACATTCGCGCTGTGGCCGAAAGCATTGGTATTCCCGCCAAAGACATGATGCGCCGCGCCGTGGAACTTGCGGAGAGCAATCCTATGCTTGGGCATCGGGGCTGTCGCCTCGGCATTAGCTATCCCGAGATTTACGAAATGCAAGCGCGCGCGATTTTTGAAGCCCAGATTGAGGTCGAGAACGAGACGGGCGTCATGCCAATCGCCGAAATTATGATACCGCTTGTGTCCTCCGCCAAAGAGCTAGAAATCCTAAAAAGCGCAATTGCGCGCGTCGCGGACGAAATTGCGGCGACGGGCGTTGCGCCTGAATATATTGTGGGGACGATGATCGAACTACCACGCGCCGCGCTGCGGGCAGGCGATATCGCTGAGCACGCAGAATTTTTCAGCTTTGGCACGAACGACTTGACGCAAACGACATTTGGTCTCTCTCGAGATGATGCGGGCCGCTTCCTGCCTGATTATGTGGCGCAAGGTATTATGGAAAAAGACCCGTTTGTAACGCTTGATCAAGACGGCGTGGGTGACCTTATTGGGATTGCAGTCGAGCGCGGACGCGCGACAAAATCGGACATCAAGCTCGGGATTTGCGGCGAACATGGCGGCGATCCAGCCTCTATCGGCTTCTGTCACCGCACAGGTCTAGATTACGTGTCCTGCTCGCCATACCGTGTGCCGATTGCAAAGCTCTCGGCGGCGCAGGCGGCTATAAGCTCTAAAACGGCTTAATTGACGGCTTCGGTCGCATAAACCTGTCCTTTGACGCGAATCGCGGAACTAAACTCATAATTGAGGCGTTTGTCGTGTGTTCAGTGCAGATATTTTTAACGTCTGTTAACACTCTGTGACGGATTTGACACAGTCGCGCGCGCATATGCGTCACAGCGGCGAAATTAGGTTGAATGCCTAATTCTGGGCACTATATGGGCAGTAATGAGACGAGCTAAGACATATATTAAAAACAATCCGACCCATGTCGCGGCAGGCAGCTGCGTCCTCGGCGTGGTGTCGCTTTTAGCCGTCAGCGTGCCAGCTATTACGGCTCAGGCCGAAAATGCGCGCGCAGATGTTGTTGCGCCGAAGATTGATGTTTCTGCCGAGTCTACGCAAATTATCACAAGCGCAACAGGTTTGACCGAGACGCTTGCTAGTGAGTTTTTAAAAAATACGTCATCAAGCGCTATTGCCGGTGCGTCACTCATTGAAACGAGTCAGAACGCCATGGCAGAGCATAAATGCCTCTCAGAAGCGGTTTATTACGAAGCTCGCTCAGAAGGCAAAGATGGTCAAAAGGCGGTTGCAGAAGTTGTTCAAAACCGTGTCCGAAGTAAGCACTACCCGAACTCGATTTGCGGCGTCATCTATCAAGGCTCAGAGCGCTCCACGGGCTGTCAGTTCAGCTTTACCTGTGACGGCTCACTTAAACAGCGCCCGCGCGGAAAAACATGGCTGCGGGCTAACCGAATTGCGACCCTTGCTATGACGGGAGGGATCACACCGCTCACGGACCGTGCAACGCATTATCATAATCTGAATGTGAGACCTGCGTGGTCTGGCAGCCTTGTGATGACGAAGCAGATTGAGACACATAAGTTCTACCGCACACGTTGGCGCGAACGCGGTGTGAGTAATGCAGGACTTTCCGTCGCTCCGCCTAGCCCTTAGAGTTTCAGGCCGAGTTTCTCAAAATTATGTTGTCTAACTGATTTAAATAGTTCTTTAGTTTTTCTCGCCACCAGTCGTCATAGTCTTTGTCTTTTTCCCTGATATCGATGTCCCCCAGAAATTTTCTAGCATCACTTAAGCTATAACTCAGTATTTTATCGTGCTTATATACGTCTTGAGGAATTGAATTCATTAAAGAGGATATTCGGTCGTATCCTGACTCATCATCGTCATTTTCTAAAACATATTTGACTTCGCCTTTTATTGCTACGGCCGCGCTTTTAACGTCTTGCTTTTCTTGCTCAGAAAGAACCTTCGGGGTCGGAGATTTTTTCCAAAACTTTAACACGATATAGGTTCTTTCAAGATAACTATCAGGTACTCGTTCGCTAGCGAGTGAGGCGCTCCGTTTTGTGGATTTATTAATCCACTGGTGTCACTTCGAGTCCATTCCTACATCAAAGTTTGGCGCGCTATGCGTCAATGCCCCAATGGAAATGACGTCAACGCCGCTATCAGCTAAGCCGCGCACAGTCTCTAAATTAACGCCACCAGACGCCTCAAGCACAGGGCGGCGATGATCTGAGGCCTCCACAATCGCTACGGCTTTTGCGAGCTTTTCCGAGCCCATATTATCAAGCAGCACGACATCGGGATTGTATTTCAGCACTTTTTTCAGCTGAACTAGTGTATCGACTTCGACGCTGACGCGCGTCATGTGATCAGCGTTTTTAGCGATGGCTTTGAGCGCTTTGTCAACACCGCCCGCCAAGGCAATGTGATTGTCTTTAATCATAATAGC
>CALLME010000102.1 GCA_938007945.1 uncultured Caulobacterales bacterium | reverse complement strand
GGCTCAAGTGTCTCAATCTGTGCCCGTACACTGTCTACAGTCTCATTATAGCGTGGATAAGGCCGGCATTCACCGCGTCCACTATGCTGGCCATCAGTGACAGTTGCAACAACAACGCCGACTTCTGTTATGACGCTGCGCGAGATACGAAAGCTACCCTTTACGGGCCAGTGCTGAACGCTTGTTTTTATTGATTTCATGCGCATTCCTGACTTGACCCGACGCACAATGATTAGCACCTTAGCGCGATGAACTCCACGACGGAAATTGAGCGCGCCACGCGCCGTGACGATGATGCGCCGCGCTTCACTTTGGTGCATAGCGACGGCCATTTGCATCTGACGGCGCAAGGCAATTGGACCCTTAACACCATCATCAACGTAGATCAGAGGCTTAAACATGAACTTGAGAATTTTAACCAAGCACAAGTGAGTTACGATTTTGACGGCATCAGTGAACTTGATACGGCTGGAGCCTATGTATTGTCGCGCGCGATAAAATGCGAGTCGGGAAAATGTTATGACTGGGACATAAAAAGCGAAGATAAAGGCCACAAAATGCTCATGCAGTCGGCGGCAAATGCGCGTATGGGGCAACTCCCCGCCGCAGGTCGTATGTGGTATGACGTGCTCGTCCGCATGGGTAAAGCCACTCACCGCTTTTGGGACGAGCTTTATGACACGCTTGCATTTTTAGGGCATTTTTTCATTGTCTTACTAAAGCTTATCGTTAGACCCAAAAAAATCCGCTGGAAATCTGTCACAGCCATGGTCGAGCAAGTTGGTATTGACGCCGCACCCATCATCATGGTGCTTAGCTTTTTTATCGGAGCCGTTATTGCTTATATGGGGGCTAACCTTCTTGCCTCATTTGGGGCGCAAATTTTTATGGTTGAACTCGTTGGATTCTCTGTCCTAAGGGAATTTGGCGTCTTGATAACGGCTATTATGCTGGCGGGGCGCTCGGATTCGGCATTTACGGCCCAAATCGGGGCGATGCGCATGCGCCAAGAAATTGACGCGATGACCGTGATTGGAATGGAGACATATGAAACGCTTGTCGTGCCGCGGGCATTAGCGTGTCTCATTTCCGCCCCCATACTCACTTTCCTCGCTATGTTGTCAGGATTGTTTGGCGGTATGCTCGTGGCTTGGCTTGGGCCGACAGATGTATCGCCCATCTTATTCTTGGCCCGCCTGAAAGATTCCGTTCCTATTCAGCATTTTTGGGTTGGGATGATTAAAGCGCCTTTCTTCGCGCTCATCATTGCCGTTGTCGGCTGTCGTCAGGGTTTGGCGGTGACAGGTAGTGTTGAATCGCTCGGTTCGCGTACCACCGCGTCCGTCGTGCAAGCCATATTTGCCGTCATTACAATCGACGCTATGTTCGCCATGCTATTTTTACAGTTGGATATATAGATGCGCCTTGAATTAGATAAAAGCGCACCGCCCGTTGAGGCGAGGGGGATTTTGACCCAATTTGGGACAAATATCATTCATGAAAACTTGGACTTTCGTGTCGATCGTGGGGAGATTGTCGGTTTGGTAGGCGGGTCGGGATCTGGAAAATCTGTGCTGCTCAATACGCTCCTTGGCTTAAAAGAGCCAGAAGGCGGAGTTGTGCGCTATTTTGGGCAAGACCGCCGCAATATCGCGCCTGAACTTCGGCAAGACATCAAGAACCGTATTGGTGTGCTTTTTCAGGGCGGCGCCCTGTTTTCTTCTCTCACTGTACGTGAAAACATCATGGTA
The DNA here is from genome assembly GCA_938007945.1 of uncultured Caulobacterales bacterium. Classification (GTDB taxonomy): domain Bacteria; phylum Pseudomonadota; class Alphaproteobacteria; order Caulobacterales; family Maricaulaceae; genus Fretibacter. Next base: position 5,881 of record CALLME010000102.1, on the reverse strand, counting down.
CCCTTGCGTGAGCACACAGATTTGCCGCTAGGCCTCATGCGCGAACTTGCAGATATGAAAATCCATATGGTGGGTTTACCGCTTACGGCTGCCACGCTTTATCCCTCTGATTTATCGGGCGGTATGAAGAAGCGCGCGGGCCTTGCGCGGTCTTTGGCACTCGACCCTTCTCTTCTATATCTGGACGAGCCAACGGCTGGACTAGACCCGATAGGGGCGTCCGCTTTTGATCAGCTTATTTTGGGACTTCGTGACGCGATGGATTTGACGGTCATCATGGTTACGCACGATTTGGACAGTTTGTTCACAATTTGTGATCGCGTCGCCGTCCTTGTTGATAAAAAAATTGCGATTAATGATAGCTTGCCTAAAGTGCGTGCATATGAGCACCCTTGGGTGCAAGAGTATTTCGGCGGCGCGCGCGCCCGTGCGGCTGGGTCTGCGGGGCAGAGCGAACCGTCTACAAAAGGGAGCCTATAGGGCGATATGGAAAGCAAAGCGAATTACGCCTTAGTCGGCCTTTTTGTACTGCTCGCACTTGCGGGTGTACTCAGTTTTGTTGTGTGGTTTTCAAACGCGCAATTTGACCAACAATATGATGAATATGATGTTGTGTTCCAAGGCGCTGTGCGCGGCCTCTCCCAAGGCAGTGAAGTGCGTTTTAACGGCCTGCCAGTGGGCGAGGTGACAGGTCTCAGCCTTGATCCAACAAATAGCAATGCGGTTATCGCTAGCATTCAAATCGAAGCCGATACACCTGTCTATATCGACAGTACAGCACAGCTAGAGCCGCAGGGTTTGACGGGTCTTAACTATATCCAAGTGTCAGCTGGCAGCGAAGAGTTATCCCTCATGTCTGAATTGCCTGGCCCAGGACCTTTCCGCATTCAAGGCAAAATGAGCCAGATCGATAACCTCGTTGAAGGTGGTGAAGACGTCATTCTAGGCGTCCAACGCGCGCTAATCCGCGTCAATACACTGTTGTCTGAAGAAGCTATCTTGGACTTTCAAGGGATTTTACAAAATGTGAGAGCTATTACGAGCAATTTGAAAGACTCTGACCTAGATACTGATCTTGTGAATGATACTCTCAGCCGTTTTGGCAAAGCGGCGAATGACGTGTCATCGGCGGCAGTAGCGGTGCAGCGCGCAGCTGATGATTTTGATAGCCTCATTATCAACGATGCCAAGCCTGTAATTGCCCGATCTGAGGTGACAATGGCAGAGCTTGAGAAAACGCTGTCGGATTATCGTGTGGTGGCAAAGAATGTTTCTCTCGTGACGACAGACCTTCGTGATGCCATTAACCGTGTGTCAAATTCGGGTCTGACAGATGTGGAGGAAACGCTCGACGGGCTCCGTGAGTCAGTTGACAGTCTTGAGACTATTTTATCCGATATTGAACGCAGCCCGATTGAATTTATAACGGGCTCAGAGCGCGAGACGATGGAGATACCGAAATGAGTTTGACCAATATGAAACCTATTCGCTTATTCCTCGTGCTGACGGTTTTCGGCGCTTCCATTGCCTCGTCAGGATGTGCCTCGCTCGTGTCGTCAATTGTGCCTGAACCAGCGCCCGCCAATACAGTCTACCGCCTGTCAGCCTCAACCCAAGATCTCGTCGTTACGCCTGTGCCCGATGCGATAGTTTTACGCGTGGATCGGCCGACTGTGCCGCGCCCATTATCGGGTAAAGACATCACTGTCAGTCCTAGCGGCGACCGGATTCTGGCGGCGTCGGGAGCAGAATGGGCAGAAAAAGTGCCTGATCTCATCCAGGGCTCAATCATGGACGTGTTTTCTAGCCGTCCAAATATCATTGGGGTTTTGCCAGTCTCAGGGGCACGTACGGAGTTACGCATCCATCTTAACGTACGAAACTTTGAAGCGATATATGATCAAGGGCAAGGCAATGCGCCGCTAGCTGTTGTGCGATACACTGCCACGCTCGCTAAAGCGTCCAATCGTGACCTTATCGGAAGCTTTGATGTGCGTAAAACTCACCGTGCAAATAGTAACCGAATATCTGAAATCGTGCGGGCGCAGGATATTGCCAATGCTGCCGCGATTAACAGCATAGCTGATTGGATTATACAGACCGATCCCAAGCCGGCTTCTTAGCCTCCTTAGATTTGGGTTTCGCGAGGCTCAAGACGCGTTAAGCGCAGCGTCACAGAGAAGATAAGCACGGCCAGCATCGCTTTCAAACCGTTTGCGTAGGGCCTCTCTATCGCCTTCTAGTCCTGAGAGTCTGTTGCGAAACTGTTTTGCGAAAGTGGTTGCATCCGTTTTTAGCGCTGCGTCCATTTCCAGGGCTTTGAATAAGTGACTGACTGGACTTGTGAGGCGTCTGGCGACGGCGTCACTCATAGCGGGCGCACCTTTAGTGATGCGGGTATTTGACGCTTCAATAATGCAACCATCATCGACTATCGCAGCAGGGGTTAGTCCGAGAGCCGTGAGTTGTCTAACGATCTCATCATCAGAGACGGTGTGTGGTTCTGGATTATCAAGAGAGTCGTTACTGCCAAACAGACCTCTCAAACGCCACTTCCCGCGGTCTTGGCCACTAGTCTCACCAGAGGGGCGGCGCATAGTGACGGGCAAATCTTCTGTGTCTACTGGATAAATGTCGAGATCTGGTTTTTGCTGGTTTGGCAGTGGCGGCACCTCTGCATCGACTGGACGGCGTAGGTTAAACACAGGTTCTTCAATGGGCTCTGGATTCATAATATCGCGGTACTCTATTGAGGGGAGTTCCGACTGTGGGGGCGCCGCCGCCCGTTGCATTTGAGGTTCAGAAGTAGGCGAGAGCACAGGTCGCGCAGCTTCCGCTTTCCCGAGCTTATCCATTAAATCCATCATATCAGCTTCAATCCGTGCGATTTCTTTGCGCGTCGTGGAAAGGCTATTTTGTACTTGACGGGTGGCGGTCTCACTAATGCTTTCTGCGCGCGCGGTTGAGTATTTGACCATCTCTTCCATCTCGGAGAAACGCGCGCGTACGGCCGTATCCGTGAGGGATGCAGCTTTGGTTAAAGCCTCTACTGTTTCACGACCTTTTTTAGATGCTTCGGTAAGGTTCTCAGCCCCGACTTTAGCTGACATTGACATCTCTCGCATTTTAGACAGGCGTTCTTCCATTGTCGCGCCGAGCACGTCCTGCTGCTGCCGAAGTTCTGTCAGCATGATTTTGAGATCGTTTAAGTGCTGTCGATATACGGCATCAAGGCGGGTGGATTGCTCTTGAACACTCTCCCCAAGTTGCGTGATTTCAACATGGCTACCTGATAGCGTTTGGGCTGCCACGACAGCGTTTTGACGCACTGTTTCAGACGCAGTAGCGAGTTTTTCAGCTGCACTTTCAACGCTCACTCGAGCCTCTTGTACGCGTTGTTCGGCCATTTGTCCTGATGATGATAGCTGCGCGGTATGGCCGTCGAGCATATCTGAGAGCTGCGACATACGCCCCTCGAACAGTGTGGAAATGGTCTCAAGCCCTTCACGTTGTGTGCTGAGACGGTGTTCGACATCGCTTGCCGTACTATCAATTGCGAGGGTAGATTTCGCAAGAGATGACCCTTGTGACTTCACCATATCATCAAGCAGTTCCATGCGCGTCAGGGCGGATGAGACCTTGAGATTAACCTCATCGACTTGGGCTTGAATGGACTTGGCCATGATTGTTGAGCGTGTAATAACCGTGTCATCAGGGCGCATCAAAGCTTCAGCTGTCACGTGCAATTTGTTGGAGGCGTCACTTAAACGGCCAATGTGGCGGAAAGCGTAAGTCGTAAGCCCGATGAGCGCGAGCGGGAAAAGTGCCATGACGGTGAACCCAAGTTTTTGTAGAGCTGACATGCCGGCCCAAGCTCCCGTGCGTCCCATAAGGTCTGATAACATGAGGCCAACACAGACCATCCAGATAAGAGCCGCAACAAATCCAAAAATTGTCGCAAATTTACTTAAGGATGATGCAGGTTCAACTCCGTAATCACCATACGCCTCAGATTTAGAGACTTGCTTGTCCACCCTCTGCAATGTGTGACGCGTAGGCGGTGTTTTTGAGTCTGCTTTTAAGGTCTTCGGGTCTGCGACATCGTCTTTGGTTGAGGCCATGAAGTCTGGCAAATCATGCGGCATGGATTTAGGCGTGGGTGCAAGAGACCGCGCAGGCTCTGGTGTTACAGGTTCAACAGCTACGGCCGGAGGTGCTGAAGCTGATGGTGTCTTTATTGGCAGAATAGGTGTCAACCCTAGACGCGTGGCGGAGCTATTCACGCTATCATCAATCTCGGCAATGTCATCAGCTTCAGGGTCAAAGTTTGCATCAATGTCGTCCAATGCCAAATGATCGAGGTCTAAAATATTCTCGTCTTCGGGCAGGCTGAGATTGAGAGGTTTGTGGGTTGAATTCGTTGTTATTGCGGCATCTTCATCAAGCGTCAGGCCCAAAGCTTCAGCGACCGCATCGTCTTCTGCTTCTATACTTCTGATTTTCTTAAATATATCTGACAAAACCTGTCCTTTTTCACCCAGCTTATGTTTTTGTTACTATTAACCTAATCTAAGACGTTTTCCACTATATTGTTACCAATCTGGAACAGTCCTCGGCAATGAAGGGCAGGCCAGTGGTGATTGGAATAGGGAGCTGCTTTTGACGAAGCAGAGAGGGCTATGGCTCGGGCTGAAAGCGTGCGCACGGAAATAAGTGCAGATGAGAAAGCATATCTAACGATGGGACTCCGCCAAGCTGGCGGAAAACTCCCACTTTTTGACGCCTCTGGTCAGGAAATAAAACATAAGACTATAAAAAAATGCCTCGAAAAGGGCTATGCAACACGCTGGTTTGCCAATCCGCTGAAGCCTGATTGGCTGGTTTGTCGCCTCACAGACGCAGGGCGAGAAGCGCTTAAAAAGTTTGGATAGCCTACGCGGCTGTCACACGCTTACGCGTGAACCACATGACGAGGCAAACGAGGCTTAATCCAATCATCGTCGTGAGAACATCTCCATCAGAATTAAATCCGATTTTAAAGACTGTCGGTGTTGGAAGAGCAGAAAAGTCATAGCCGACCATAACTGCGGCAAAAAGGTTGTTGGCCGCATGAACTCCGATAGCTGTCTCTAATCCGCCATCAATATAGGTTAGGACGCAAGCAAACATTCCGAATAAAAAATAACCACTTAGCGTAATCAGCTTATTTCCTTCGACGCCGCTTTGGGCAATTTCGGGATTGCCGAGATGTAAGGCCGCGAAGCCTGCGCTTGTGATAAAAAAGATGACCCAAGGATTACGAATGAGGCGTGACAGCCCTTGGTTCAAATAGCCGCGCAAAATGATTTCCTCTGTCGCGCTTTGAAGGGGTATGAACATGAGTGATATTATTGCAAACCCCCAGAACCGCGTCGGATCAAAAACGACTTCGACAGGGCTCTGTCCAGTTGCGTGTCCCATGAAAGTCAGCAAACCCGCAATGATCCAAAACACAGCCATTGAGAAGAACATACGCCCCCAGCGATATTTCGGGGCAGAAGTGTGCAAGGAACGCAGCGAGCGTTTGTGTAAAGCTTTTTGCGCAATATAGACGCCGATACAGATGATAGGAAACACAGCGAGCATGGCTCCATAAACAAGTTTGCTATTCGCAATCAGAGCGCTCATGAAGTCGCCCGTATCACCGCCGCTATTGGCTTTCATAAAATAGGCAAATCCGGCAGTCGATAGAAGCGCGAATGCGCCCGCGACATAGAGAGTTCTCTTCTCGTTCTGTGGCCCAAAATTATCCCGAACAAAATAGCCAATTAATGCGCCGAGAGTTCCGATTGCAAAGGCAATGGCTGCGAGCCCTTGGTGCGGTGCTTCATTGGAGGGCATA
>CALLME010000101.1 GCA_938007945.1 uncultured Caulobacterales bacterium | reverse complement strand
GCCGAGCGAACAGATAAGGGCAGGCCTTTGTTAAAGGCAAAAAAGCCGAGCGCTAAGCCGACAATGGCGTAAATCGACCACGCCAAAATCCCCCAATGGAACACGGATGTCGAAAGCGCCATGTGGCGGGCGGCTTCACTCCCCGCCTCAAGATCAAAGGGTGTACCGTACCAATTTGTATAATAGCCCAGTGGTTCCGCCGTGCCGTAAAACATAAAGCCTATGCCTACCCCTGCGGAAAACAACATGGCAATCCAAGACGGAACGGAATAAGCTGGCTTTGCATCTTTACCGCCGAGCCGAATTTTGCCGAGCGGTGATATTGCAATACCTATGCAAAAGATAAAACTGACAATAGGCGTGATAGCATAAAGCCAATCAAAATGCGTCAGCGACCACGTCTTAGCCCCGTTCAGCGCCGCATTTGCTTGTTGTGGGAAGGCGAGCGTCAGCCCTGAAAATAAAAGTACGAGAAAAGCGCTTAAAAAGAAAATCGGATTATGCATTTGCATGCCAAACGCCCGAACAGTTTTGTTCTCGTCGCGTTGTTTTATAATGCCTGACATGGTTTATCTTGTGCGGTTACGCCTGTGTAAAGTAAAGCAAATTTACGAAAATCTCTCTATAGCCGTGCTGTAACAAACCGTGTGAAGAAATCCCGCAAATAAGGTCCAAAAGAACGCCAGCACTCAATATGAAATTCCGTCTCATCTGAGCGCAAAAGAACAATCTGCGCGCTTTCAAAAACTGTGCGCGTGACTTTACCAACAGGAAAAGCGTCTAGCGATAAATCAAGCGGACAACCTACATTGATAAGTTGTGCCGCACGCTCCCCTGATACAGTGAAAGCGACATTGCGGTGGGACACCTCTGTCACGCTGTAGACGAATTCTTTTGAGGCTTTTTCAAACGCCTTCCCAAGTGCTTTCGCGCGGGCTGGGTCTGTAATAACGAGCCATTCATCTGGCCCAAATTTAATGCATATCTCTTTTGATGAACGCGTCGAACTATTTATTTTACTCGGCAGTTTTAGCGCCGTCATTTTCTTAAAGGCCGCGACATCTGCGGATTTAATACGCAGGCTATAACGCAGACGTTCGCATAATAGTGCAACTCCCAGGTCATCGCGCAACAGCACGTCGGGGATATCAATGGCTTGATCAAACTGCATTTAACCGCTCCCCTTTTGGGTCATAAAATACAGGCTTTACCACTTTGACCTTATGCACAGTGTCTGCCATGGGCACATGCAAAGTCGAGTCCATAAGGCTAAACCCATGGCGCACGACGGCCATAGCGATTGAGCGACCAAGTGTTTCGCTCCAATAGCTAGAGGTCACGTGCCCGAGCATATCCATCGGTATAGGCTGATTGGGATCATCCACAATTTGTGCGCCTTCTTCGAGTACGACATTGGCATCTTCGGTCAGAAGGCCGACAAGTTGCTTACGCCCATCTGCGACCAGATCAGGCCGTGCAAGTGAGCGCTTTCCGACAAAATCCTTTTTCTTTTTAGAGACAGCCCACGACATACCCGCGTCATGCGCTGTGACAGTACCGTCTGTGTCTTGGCCGACAATGATAAACCCTTTTTCGGCGCGTAAGACATGCATTGTCTCAGTCCCATAAGGGCAGATATCATATTGCTGCCCCGCCTCTATCAGCGCTTCCCATACGGCGCGGCCATAGTGGCTCGGCACATTAATTTCAAACCCAAGCTCACCTGTGAAACTCACACGGAACAAACGTGTCGGCACACCGCAAATCATACCTTCACGCAAAGTCATATGCGGAAACGCTTCTGGCGAAAGGTCTATGCCTTCCACAAGCGGCGCAATGAGTTTACGCGCATTCGGGCCATTAATCGCAATCACCGCCCACTGCTCTGTCGTGGACGTCAGCCAAACATCAAGATGCTGAAATTCGGTTTGCAGGTAATCTTCCATGTGACGGTAAACGCGCGGCGCCCCGCCTGTTGTAGTCGTAACATGGAAGCGATCTTCGGCCATGCGTCCCACAACACCGTCATCATAAATATAGCCGTCATCGCGACACATCAGCCCGTAGCGGCACCCGCCCACAGGCAGTGCGCTCCACGGGTTTGTGTACATCAAATTCATAAATTTCGCCGCATCTGGTCCGACAACTTCAATCTTACCAAGGGTAGAGGCGTCAAAAATACCGAGGCTATCGCGTGTGGCTTTGCATTCGCGCGCCACGGCGGCATGCATATCTTCCCCCGCTTTTGGAAAATACCAAGCGCGCCGCCAAATTCCGACGGGTTCAAACACAGCGCCGTTTTCGTCCGCCCAAGGGTCGATAGAAGTTTTGCGCGTAGGGTCAAAAAGCTCACCGTCGCGATAGCCGACAAACGTCCCGAAAGTCGTCGGCGTATAAGGCGGGCGGAACGTCGTCAGTCCAACTTTCTCAATTGGTTTGCCAACGGCTTTGGACGCAATTTCAAGGGCGTTGAGATTAGATGTTTTTCCCTGATCGGTCGCCATACCGTTTGTGGTGTAGCGCTTTACATGTTCAATCGATTTGAACCCTTCGCGCACGGCGAGTTTGATGTCTTTCTCCGTCACATCATTTTGAAAATCGACGAAAGACTTTTGCTTGGAGTCCGCTATGTAGTTCGGAAGGCTATTGAAGACTTCGCCCGTGCCGAACTCGGGTTCTGTGACAGCAAAACTCTTGCGTCCACCACCCGCTTTATTGCCCGCGCCTAAGGCCTCCGCAATGCCGAAATCGCCATTACACGCCCCGACGCAAATAGCGTTTTCATTCGCCTCGTCTGGAACATATGCGGATAGTTCGGGGGACCATTTGATACCGCCCTTAGAGTGTGACCAAAGATGCAAGCTCGGCGTC
>CALLME010000100.1 GCA_938007945.1 uncultured Caulobacterales bacterium | reverse complement strand
CGCCAAACATCTCGGTTTCTTTGATGATATTGGGACGCTGGAAACAGGCAAACTCGCCGATTTAGTTATCCTGTCGGACAACCCGCTAGAGAATATTCGTCATACAGACAATATCGAACACGTCATGATTGGCGGGCGTCTGTATGAGGCAAAAACGATGAACGAAGTTGTCACAGGTGATTTTGAGAAAGAGCCTTATTGGTTTGAGGAGTAGTTACTTATCCTCCTCCTCAGGATGAGGGTGTATACTAAGTTTTCTTCACCCAACCCCCGCGTTCATCCTGTTGGAAATAGGATAGCGTCGCCCCCGTCTCACTCAGCTTTTTCCAGCGCGCGCGTTCGCGTTTGACGTCGTCAGAATTGCGGCCATTTATCATGACAATAGCGCGGGTGACACCCGTCATATCCGCGACCTCCGCGCCGTCAATCAGCAGCACGCAGTCTTTGCCACCTGCTGTATTAGCCGAGGCGGACAAGAGAACGGGCTGCACATCCGCCATGGGTTCGTCATCGCGTCCATGAGGCAGAAAACTCGCATCTCGATAAGTCCAAAGATATTGATCAAGCTCAGCAAGCCGCTCTTCTGTTCCGCCGCCAAGTTTTACGAGTGCCGTCCAACCGCGCTCGCGCACCTTCTCAAGCAGGCCTGGTAACACATCCTCAAGCGTGGAGGCTTCAAGATGATAGAACCAGTATTCAGTCACCTGAAGTACTCGCAAGTTTTACCTCGGAATAGGCCCACTTTGACAGATTTCCATAGGTCAAAACTTTTCCGTCTTCGGCCATAGCTTTAATTTTGTTTGCGACCTCATCTGCACTGAAACGACCATCCCCATTGTCGCACACTTTCGAGATGATGCGTGCTGTTTTATACTGCTTACCTAAAGGTAACTCGTTCAATATAAGGGTTTCCAAGCCAAGGTCGTCTGCGTCTCCCAATTCTGGATTGCTCCGAGGGTAAATCGCCTGAAGCATGCGGTTCATTTTGTATTCGTCGCTATCCAAAACTACCCCTCGTAATTATTCGCGACCCAGTGATTGAGCAGGCGCACGCCATAGCCTGTACCAAACGTCGTTTCGCGCGGGTCGTGGCGTTTATTTTTCATGCCTGTGCCCGCAATATCAAGGTGAGCCCATTTCGTTTTTCCGACAAAGCGTTGGAGGAACTGACCTGCCGTGATGGAGCCCGCCGCTGCGCCGCCAATGTTTTTCATATCTGCATTGGGGCTGTCGAGGAGGCGGTCATAATCAGGCGAAAGGGGCATGCGCCATGTTTTCTCTGTCGAGGTCGCAGACGCGCCTGAAATTTCCTCGGCCAAGTCATCATTATTTGAGAACATGCCTGCATGTTCATGACCAAGCGAGGTAATGATGGCCCCAGTTAGCGTGGCCAGATTGATCATCGCCTTTGGCTTATATTTGGTCACGCAATAATGCAGCGCATCGGCGAGTACGAGGCGACCTTCGGCGTCTGTATTTTGCACTTCAATCGTTTGCCCTGACATAGATGTCACAATATCACCTGGCAGTTGCGCTTTGCCGTCTGGCATATTCTCAACAAGGCCAACAATGCCAATGACATTGGCTTTCGCTTTACGGGCCGCGAGCGCGTGCATCGCCCCGACAACGGCCGCAGAGCCGCCCATATCGCCTTTCATATCCCACATGCCGTTGCCGCCTTTGAGCGAGATACCGCCTGTGTCAAAAGTCACGCCCTTGCCAATGAGCGCAACGGGGGCCGCGCCTTTTTTGCCGCCACTCCATGTCATGACCACGAGTTGGCTTTCGCGCTCTGAGCCGAGCCCAACACCCAGAAGCGCGTGCATACCGAGCTTGGCCATGCGCGCCTCGCCGAGCACTTCGACTTTCAGGCCGAGGTCTTTGAAACCCCTAATACGATCCGCGTAAGCTTTGGGATAAATCACATTGGGCGGCTCATTCACGAGGTCGCGCGCGAGCACGGTGCCGTCACAAATCGGGCCGTGGAAATTCTTATATGACTTCCGCGCAGCTGTAACGTCATCACAGGCAACTTTGATACGCTTCACGCTATTCTTTTTATTCGCCGCAAGTTTGGTGCGGTAATTATCAAAACGGTAGCCAGAGAGGCGAGCGCCAACAACGGCACGTGCGCAATCATCTGGCGTAATGTCTAGACCACCAAGTTGGAACGTCACCGTCGTTTCGCCCGATGTCAGAAGCGACTTAATAGAGTTGGCCGCGAACATTTCCGCATCAAAGTCATCTGGCTTACCTGCGCCTACGAATTTTACGGCACCAGTTTCGTTGCCGTGTAGAGCGTAAAGCGTGATGTGCTTGCCTTTTTCGCCTTTAAACCCGGCTGCCTTGGCCGCCGCTTTATAGCTTGGGCTTTTGATAAGCGTTTCTGCCGCGCCAAATGCTTTGCCGCCTTTAAACACTGGGACAATAGAGGTGCCCGATTTCGCCATTTCGTCAGAAGCGAAAGTTACGGAAAATGTGTCAGCCATGTTTATCTCCAAAAGAAAGTCGCGCGCATTGCGATAAATAATGTTTTGCCGAGTGGTAAACTATGCGCGATGTGATTAGAAGAGTAATCATAGGAAAAGACAAAATTGTCACAATTAATTGAGGACTGCCAAC
>CALLME010000099.1 GCA_938007945.1 uncultured Caulobacterales bacterium | reverse complement strand
AAATGACATTATACGTATCAGCGCTGTTCATCCCTCCGAGGCCCTTAACGCGGTCGCAGGACTAAACATTCACCGCGGTTCTGGCCAAGAACATCTCACGGCTATGCGCTCTCCGGTTTTAACGGGCGGCGCAGGCGCAGGCAGCTTCTTATATCTTGAAGACGGCGTACCCTTGCGCGCCGCGGGATTTGCCAATGTGAATGGGTTATTTGAAGCGGGCACAGAGTTTGCGGGCAAATATGAAGTTTTCAAAGGCCCTGGCCCCGTCGAATACGGCTCTAACGCGGTGCACGGGCTGATTAACGTGCAGTCGCGTGATACGCATTTAGATGGAAATTATGCGCGCCTGTTTGCGAGTGATGATGGGTATGTTTCCGCCGTCACCTCGCTGACGAACGGCCATATTCGCGCGTCTGTTTCGCTCGCCCATGATGACGGCTTTCGTGATGAGAGCGGATTTGACCAGCAAAAAATACAGCTAAAATATCAAAAAAGTTTCGGGCCTTGGGCCGTTAATGCTCTGAGTTCTTTTACTAATCTTAATCAAGAAACAGCAGGCTTTATCCAAGGCGATGACGCCTATAGAGACGCGGCGATTTCAAAAACAAACCCCAATCCTGAAGCCTTTCGTGACGGAAAGAGCTACCGCGTGCAGGCCAAGTTCAGCCGCGATATAGACGGCAAGACACTTGCCATAACGCCTTATGCCCGCCGCGCGGAATTGCGATTTCTTCGACATTTTGTGCCTGGCCAAGCGCTTGAGAAAAACGGCCACAGTTCTGTCGGCGTCAAAACTGCTTTTTATGGCGACGGGCTAAACCTTGGCGCGGATATAGAATATACAAACGGCTTTCTCTATGAATTTCAAGACAACCCCTCGCGGTTTTCCTTTGTGCAGGGGCTTCATTACGACTATGACGTCAACGCGTTTGTGGCAGCCGCTTATGGAGAAAAGCGATTTCATCTCGGCGGGGACGTCGCGCTAAATGTAGGCGCGCGCGCAGAATACACACACTATGATTACACTAACAATGCAGATGTCGGCCGAAGCGGACGCTTCATTCGTGTCGCGGATCGTAAGGACGATTTCTTTGTCCTCACACCCAAAGTAAGTCTGCAAAAACAAATTGGGCGCGGCAACGCTTATCTGCGTGCCGCAAGAGGCGCGCGGGCACCGCAAGTCACCGACCTTTATTCAGTACAACTTAATCAAGTCGCAGGCGAAGCTGACATCGAGACGCTTGATAGCTTAGAGCTTGGCTATAAATATGCCCGCGGTGCGTGGCGCTATGAACTTGCGGCTTTTGCGATGAAAAAAGACAACTTTTTCTTCCGCAACGCCAACGGGTTTAATGTTGTCGACGGCAAGACAAATCATACAGGCGTCGAGGCGTCACTAAATTATCAGGCCAATAATTGGCTCTCATTCGCTGGCGAATTCACGCTCGCCAAACACAGCTATGATTTTGACTTGGACGAAGGCTCAGTTGCGAACAATATCGCTGACGGCACCCGCGTCGATAGCGCGCCTGACACGCTAGGTTCGGTTCGCTTGACCGCTACGCCGACACATAAAATCATGGCAGAGATTGAGTGGCGCCATGTCGGCAGCTATTTCACCAATCCGGGGAATACGCAAAAATATGACGGGCACGATATTTTTGTTCTGCGCGGCAATTATGACCTCTCGGATAATCTAAAACTCTCCGCTCGCATCGATAATCTTTTTGACACGCGCTATGCAGACCGCGCAGATTTTGCTTTTGGTAATCAACGTTTCTTCCCTGGGCGGCCGCGTATTGTCTTTGTAGGCATTTCTTCAAACTTCTAACGTTTGACCTCACCCGCCTTACGCCCTACATCGCCCCTATGCATATTTCTGATTCAAAACTCTCCCAAGTCGTCGACCGTTTCGAACAAATCGAAGCGCGCATGGGGGCGACCACTGATAGCGACGAGATTGTCCAACTTGGTAAAGATTACGCAGAGCTTAAGCCCGTGGTGGAGGGTGTGCGCAAATTGCAAGACGTACGCTCCGAGATGGAAGAGCTTGAGCTGATGCTCGACGATCCTGAAATGGGGCCCATCGCCAAACCAGAATTGCAAACCCTGAAGGAAAGCCTCCCCGATATTGAGCATAATGTGGCGTTGCTGCTGCTTCCCAAAGACCGTGATGATAATGCCTCTATTGTGCTTGAAATTCGCGCAGGTACTGGCGGTGACGAAGCTGCGATTTTTGCAGGCGACCTATTTCGTATGTATAGCCGCTATGCCTCGCTCCAGGGTTGGAAGGTCGAGATTGAAAACTACTCTGAGGCCGATATGGGCGGCTATAAAGAAATTATTGCCTCTGTCTCTGGCGCAGGTGTGTTTGGCATGATGAAATTTGAAAGCGGCGTTCACCGTGTGCAACGTGTGCCCGTAACCGAGACCCAAGGCCGCATACACACCTCCGCCGCGACTGTGGCCGTCCTGCCTGAACCCGAAGATATCGACATTAATTTCTCTATGAATGATGTCCGCGTGGACACCATGCGGGCCTCTGGGGCGGGCGGGCAGCACGTCAATAAAACAGACTCGGCTGTGCGTATGACACATGAGCCGTCAGGCATTGTGGTGGTCTGTGACGCGAAATCCCAACACCAAAACCGCGCCAATGCTGAGCGCATTTTGAAAATGCGCCTCTATGATGCGGAACGTGAACGGCTGGACGCGGAACGGTCTGGCGAGCGCAAAGCGCAGCTCGGGTCTGGTGACCGGTCCGAGCGGATTCGGACCTATAATTATCCACAAGGCCGCGTCACCGATCACCGCATCGGCCTCACGCTTTATAATCTGGATAAAATCGTCGCGGGTGACGCACTCAATGAAGTCATCGACGCGTTGATTGCCGAAGACCAGGCCGACCGTCTGGCTCAAATGGCCGAGAGCCTTTAGGTGCAGATATATGTGACGCGCTGAGCAAGCCATTTTCTTTTTCATTGTAAAAAACTTTACTAAGGGTTGTTAATACCTATATTTACCCTTAAAAAATTCTTTGAATAAAGAGTAGGGCGCCTTAGTGAAAAAAATTATTTTTATATGTTTAGTTTTTCTACTTGCATTTACAACTAATGGGTGTGGTGGAAGCGAGGCTGCCCCTGCACCTAGGTCGACCACCGTTTCGCCTCCCCCTGCTCCAGTAAACCGAGCGCCTTCTGTCACGTTACCTAATGATGATGCCGCTGCAACACGGGGCGTGAGCTTCAGTTATGACGCGACCCAGAATGGTCGCACGTTTTCCGATCCTGACAATGATAATTTGTCATACACTGTCACAATTGACAGCGCAGATGCACTCGGCCTAACCGTGGATGGAGGTAACATAAGAGGGAACCCAACAGGTTTTGGTACCGTCACTTTCACAATTACAGCCCGCGACCCTGCTGGCGGAACCGCCACAGACACTTTTTCAGTTATTATTGGCACGCGACCAGAGGTTAAGGCCGCAAACGAAAACCAAACGACACGCATTGGCGCCCCATTTAACTATGATGCTTCACAAAATAGCGAAACGTTCAGCGATTTGGATGGTGACGCCCTATCTTATCGCGTGACCTTTTCGCCCGCAGGGCAAGGCTTGACGGCCAATAATGGTGTTATTTCTGGTACAGCGTCAATTTCTGGCTCAATTACGATCACGATAACGGCGACTGATGATGACGGATTTGAAGCCACAGATAGTTTTGATATTTTAGTTCTGCCGCGTGAGAAAGAACAGTTATTTGTGACGCAAGAAGAGGATATCATCAATGTGTTTGTGAAAGGCAGCGTTGAGACCTCTAATAAATATTTACGATATCAATTCCAACGGCATGACAAGCCTGCATCGAGATCTATTGGTTGGGGATGGCGACTTTTACATGAAGCCACACTACAATCTGATGAGAGTTTTATAATTGGCACCCGATTAATGCGGGGTGGCGAAAACTTCATGGCCGTTCGTGAATCTGGCAAAACCGATTTCATGGGTGGCACGAACCATGGTGATCAGATAGACAGCCGCTTCGCATTAATAATCGACGGTCAAGAGAAAGTCATCGACGGACGCACGCGCTATATCGGCGAGACCGTAGAGTTTGAGCAAGTCAGCAGATTATTCGAAGTCGACAATCCTACCTCCAATGTGACAGCGAATGTAAACACTGATTTTAAAATGAGCTATGGCGTGAACCTGCTGAACAATCGCGTTGAATTTACCCGACCGATTGAGCTTTCTGGCGCACTCTTAACGATGCTGTCTGCTGACAGGCACGAGAATGGGGATGCAAACGGAAAATCATTAACGTCCGTGGCAAGATGGTCGCCAGACTTTGAACCGTATGATGTTTCTCAAGCCTTTCACAATGCGCCTGCAACGCAATCCCATACAATTCAACTGTCTGGATCGGCAGGCTTTACCTATGAAATTAAAATGATAAAGGGTTGGGATCGTGATAGGCGTCGTTCAATCGTCAACAGTGGAGTTGCATATAATAAGCTCTATTTCTCACCTATAGGGAATTATCCATCTGCAGGCCCTGGACTATCAGTCCCCGCAGGACATGTGATTGAAGTGGAAGCGGAGTATAGGTTGGATACAGCGAATTAACTCTGTTGAGACACTGAAATTTCGTATCAAGACGAGAGGACTGCATTTTTCCACACTAAGGGTGTGCGAAAAAATGCGGTTTTTGCGTTTCGGTTTACCAAAACGCTTAATCAAACAACGGCGTGCTTAAGTACCGTTCTGCGAAACTTGGGATGATTGTAACGATGCGTTTGCCCATCATATCGGGGCGGGCGCCGATGAGGAGGCTTGCGGCGATAGCGGCACCACTTGAAATACCCACAGGGACACCGTCTTCTGCCGCGACATGTTTAGCTGTGCCAAAGGCTGCGTCATTTGAGATTGTTACGACATCATCAATTATATCGGTATTGAGCACATCAGGCAGAAAGCCTGCACCAATACCTTGGATTTTGTGTGGGCCTTTTTCACCTTTTGAAATCATCGGACTCCCGTCAGGCTCAACTGCG
>CALLME010000098.1 GCA_938007945.1 uncultured Caulobacterales bacterium | reverse complement strand
ATAATGATGAGGTCATCGCCTGCATCAGCATTAACGATGTCATTGCCAGAAAATGTTGTAATTGTGTCGTCTTGCGGCGTACCCGTAAGAGTTTCGTCGCCAGTTGTGCCGTTGATAATTGCCATGGTAGCCCCCCAATTTTGCAGATTTTTAATTGTGCATATGACTGCTTTAACAATCATTCATAGGCTGTCAACGTGACGGCCGTCACACGAAGAGATGTTTTTCTCAATTATTTTTAGAGGCGAATTTTGCTGTATATTTAGGGCTTTTTTTTAAATTCCCGTACAGCGTGTAAGCATTAAAATTTCGGCTTTCGCTTTTCTAAGAACGCACGATAACCCTCTTTGAAATCATGATGGATAAAGGCGTTTGAAAACATCTGTTTCGTTTGTACAGTGTCTTCATACTGTCCCTTGGCGATTACACTTAGCATCCGCTTCATCGTTTTTACCGCATGCGGAGAATTCGCGCTGACCTCTTTTGCGTAATTAGCGACCGCGGTATTAAGCTCAAATTCCTCATGAACTGTATGGACGAGACCCATCGATTTTGCGTCCTGCGCCTTCATCTTGCGCGAGGAAAACAACATATCTTTCGCTGCGGCTTGTCCCACGGCGTCCACGAGGCGAACAATATCGTTGAACGGGTAGACTAGACCCATCTTGGCAGGCGTTACCGCGAATATGGCATTTGACGCGGCAATACGTATATCACACGCGAGCGCTATCGCCGCCCCGCCGCCCACGCACGCTCCACGTATTTTTGCAAGGGTCGGGCGCGGGAAGTTTGCCACCGCATCTAACCCCTTTGAAATCATCGCGGACGTTTCTGCCGAGCTTTCAGCAGAGCCATAGAGCGCTTCAAATTCTGAAATATCTGCGCCAGCACAAAAATGCGCCTCGGCCCCCGTGATGATCAGAACTTTGAGATCCCTATCATCTCTCGCCTCTGCGAGACGTTCGGGCAATGTCTCCCACATATCCGCCGTCAACGCATTACGTCGCGCAGGCTGGTTTACAACAATCTGCCCGACCCCGTCCTTGGCGCGGTGATAATCAATGCTTTGTTTTTGTTCCGACATAGAGACCCCATTCTGGACTTTAGACATGCCGCCTAGCATGAAAATTAGCAAGCCTTGCCAGCGCCGTGTTTGGCGTTAATCTACTTGGAGATTTGGGGAACAGTATGGCTATTTTTTCGCGCATAAAACAATCCGGCCCTGGCGCATTAGTGGCCGCAGCCTTCATTGGCCCTGGCACCGTCACCGCCTGTACACTCGCAGGCGCAAATTACGGGTTTGCGCTACTATGGGCGCTGTTGTTTACAACAATTGCCACAATCATCTTACAAGAGATGTCAGCCCGTCTTGGCCTTGTCAGTCAGAAGGGACTCGGCGAAAATTTGCGAGACATGCTTGCCGCATCCCCGCTGAAATGGCCCCTCTTTGCCCTGATAACTGTTGCGCTTTATGTCGGCAACGCGGCCTATCAAGGCGGCAATCTCTCAGGCGCAGCGCTCGGCGTTTCGGCTCTGAGTAGCGACGCGGCCTCTTTCTATAAAGTTAGCGTCGTCGCTCTCGGTTTGCTGGCCGCCGCCCTTTTGGGGTTTGGGAGTTATAAGATAATTGAGCGGCTCTTAATCGCCCTCGTCGCGCTGATGGCTTTGGCTTTTGTCGCCACTTTTGTCGCGGTCGGGCCCAACTTTGGCGCGTTGCTGAAAGGGCTGTTCACTCCGCAAATTCCAAGCGGTAGCTTGCTGACCGTCGTCGCCCTCATCGGGACGACGATTGTGCCCTATAACCTATTCCTCCACGCCTCCGCCGTGAAATCAAAATGGTCGGGAACGGAAAGCCTGTCAGAGGTCAGAACGGACACCGCGACGGCCATCGGCCTTGGCGGGCTTATCACGATTTTAATCGCGTCCACTGCGGCGGCGAGCCTGTTTGGCGCAGGGCTTAAAATTACGTCTGTTACCGATATGGCGACGCAGTTAGAACCGCTATTCGGTGGATTTTCGAGCACAATGTTAGGCGTTGGTTTTTTTGCGGCGGGCTTGAGTAGTTCCGTTACCGCGCCGCTCGCCACAGCCTATGCTATGACGGAGATTTTCGGGCTGAAAGGCGGCACGCGCTCACGCGCATTCAGAGCCATTGCATTGAGTGTCATCGCGATTGGGGCCACACTCGCCCTCACGGGGATTAAACCTGTCACTTTGATTGTGTCGGCACAATTTGCTAATGGTCTTCTGTTACCTATTATTGCCGTTTTTCTCCTTGTCACGATGAACCAGCGTAAGATTATGGGAGCGTATGTAAACAAAGCGCTCGCCAACACGCTTGGCATTATTGTCATAGGCGTAACGACCGTTTTGGGGCTACGCGCTATCTTAATCGCGACGGGCGTTATATAAGGCAAGTCACAATCTATTCAGATATTTCCAATAAGCCGCTTAAAACGTATATTCATTTAAAGGTCACGACATGACGCTCAATTACAAAAGCCATAACCCAGGTCTAGACGGCATTTATAAAGCGCTTTTTGCCGCGTCAGAAGTCATTTACCGCGAGCTAAAAAAAGGGTCTGGCTTAAAGTTTGCGACCTCAAGCAATGAGTCAGGAGATGACCAGATTGAGCTTGATGTTATCGCCGATGAAGCCTTCTTTGAGACCCTAAAACATGACCCGAATGTGCGTTATGTTGTATCAGAAGAACGACCTGATATGAGCAAGCTGTCAGACGGGCCTTATTCTCTTGCGCTTGACCCTCTCGACGGGTCTAAGTCAGCTCTCGTTGGCATTCCGTCAGGCGCGATATTTGGCATTTGGAAAGACGCCGAAGTCGCAGCAGATTTTCACGGCGGCAACATCATAAGCGGCGGCTTCTTTGTCTTTGGTATGAATCTCGAAGCGTTTTTCGCGGATGGTGATGCGGTTTACAAAGCGATTTTCGATCAGATGACATCCGTGTGGTCTGTTATGCCAATT